>JBLYYV010000021.1:0-8898 GCA_048550095.1 Gammaproteobacteria bacterium | reverse complement strand
GCCCGGGTTGATGGACGGCAGATCGGTGACGAGCAGGGATTTGCTGGATGTGATCACGGCCAGCAGTTCTTCGCCGAGGCGCACCTCGACCCCGTCGCCGGACGGCAGGTTGCGGCCCGCGATGAACAGTTGGCCGGATTTCGTGTAGACGGACACGATGCGGGGTTGTCGGGCGTCGTGAATGGACTGGCGTTCCCGGGTCCGCAGCGATGCGTCGGCCAGCGCATTGATGAGCATCGCAGTCAGAGCCGCGGATAGCACCACGGCGATCCTGGTAGTCATGGGTTCCTTCCCGGCCCGTTGTGTATTTTTTGTGGGGCCTGTTCTTCTTGTTTGTAGAAATACTAGGTAATGGCCCGCAACGGTTCAATCCGGGCGATTGTCCGTTGAGGAAAGCTCGCTATCACTGGACTTCGGCCGGCCTGTTCGGGCACGGTCGCGATTCTGTCAAATCGGGAACGGGCGTTTTTTTTGGCGTCAGCCGAGGTCGAGCGTGCCGACGAGATCGCCGACCGAAGCGTAGCCGTGTCGGTCCAGGTAGTCCGCGATACCGTCGTTGATTTCCTTGCACGCGAGCGGTTCGTAGAACAGCGCCGTGCCGACACCGACCGTCGTCGCGCCCGCGATCAGGAATTCGATCGCATCGCGCGCGTTGGCGATGCCGCCCTGGCCGATGATCGGCACATCGTGTTTGCTCGCGACCTCGTAGACCTGCTTCACCTTCAGCAATGCGATCGGCTTGATGGCCGGTCCCGACAGGCCCGCCTGCACGTTCGCGATGATCGGCTTGCGCGTCTCGGCGTCGATCGCCATGCCCGTTACGGTGTTGATGACCGCAAGGCCATCGCTCCCGGCCTCGATGCAGCGGCGCGCGCTCTCCTGGATGTCCGTCTGGTTCGGCGACAACTTCGTGATGATCGGTTTGCTGGTCGCCTTGCGGCAGGCCTCGACGACTTGCGCCGAAGAGTCTGGATAGTTGCCAAACGAAATGCCGCCTTCCTTGATGTTCGGGCAGGAAATATTGATTTCCATCGCATCGATCGGCGAATCGTCGAAGCGCCGGCAGACCTCCGCGTAGTCTTCGATCGTGGAACCGCAAACGTTCGCGATGAAACGGGTCTCGCCGAAGTCGAGCTCCGGCAGGATTTTTTTGACGACGGCATCGACGCCCGGGTTTTGCAGTCCGATCGCATTCAGCATGCCGCTCGGCGTCTCGGCGATCCGGTGCGCGGGGTTACCCAGCCGCGGCTCGAGTGTCGTGCCTTTCAGGCAGATCGCGCCCACATCGCGGTTCGAGAACCCCTGGACCCGCGTGTATTCTTCGCCGAAACCGACGCAGCCCGACAACAGTACAATCGGCGAGTCGAGTTTGAGTCCGCAGAAGTCGATCGAGAGATTTTCGTTTTTCAATGTTTCGCCTGATCCTCTACCAGCCGGAGATTCCGCCCAACACGGGCAACATCATACGTTTGTGTGCGAATACCGGGACCGAATTACACCTGATTCGGCCCCTGGGTTTCGAACTCGACGATCGCAAGCTCCGCCGCGCTGGCCTCGATTACCGCGAGTTCGCCGACGTCGCTGTGCACGACGATCTCGACACCTGCCTCGACACGCTCGGTCGACCGCGGCTGCTCGCTTGCTCTACTCGCGGCGGCACATTGTACAGCGAACATCGATTCGAAGCCGGGGATGCCCTGTTGTTCGGACCCGAGACACGCGGCCTGCCGCAGGCGGTGCTCGACGCGTTACCGCCGAAGCAGGTGATACGGATCCCGATGCGGCCGGAGAGCCGCAGCTTGAACCTGTCGAATTCCGTGGCTGTGGTGGTTTATGAGGCTTGGCGGCAGGTTGGGTTTGAGGGGCTCGGTTAGGGCTCGGTAAGGCGCCGCCGTTTGATTTTGGTTGGATTGCCGAGACCGGCCTACCGCTGCAAATTCTTTTCCTGCGAAGACTACGGAAAAGAGTTTCCAGCGCTCTCCGGTCTCTGCGATGGTGGCAATGGCAGGTGCTGTCGTTTGTAGGTGATCGGTTGGATTGCCGAGACCGGCCTACCGCTGCAAATTCTTTTTCTCCGATACCTGCGAAAAAGAGTTTCCAGCGCTCTCCGGTCTCTGCGACAGTGGTTAACGGCGGGCGTAGTGGTCATGCGAACGGAGATGGCGGGCGTCATTCGAGCTTGCCACTTCGGTCAGGGTTTTCCGGGAAAACTTTTCCGGAGTCCGCGCAGGAAAAGTTCCTTCCCGGAAAATCCGCAATCCGTGCGCGAGCCGGAACTCGCTACCCGCTGCCCGACGTTATCGGTCTTCGGGCAGCCGGTCCTGTGAATTCAGTCCGACTGCATCGCAAGCCAACCGGGGTTCAGGGTGTTACGGTGATAACGACTTCGTCGTATGCGATGGAGCCGTCGTAGCCGCCGAGGGTCAGTACATATTGGCCTGGTTGGCTGAATGTCACGTTGGTCGTGGTAGAGCGACGATCATCGAACGTCACCTGGCCGGGACCCTCGTTCTTCATCCAGCCGATCGACAAGTACGCGGGCTCGCGGTCGTTGACTGTGCCGCTGAGCGTCACGGTGTCGAGGACGGATACTGTGATGTCGGGGCCGGCATCGAGTTTCTTCTGTCCCGTTGCGGAGGCGAGTCCTGTGGCGAGCGACAGGCTCAGGATGACAGGGCCGAGGGTCGACAGACGAGTAAGTTTGGACATTTTTTTGTCTCGCTATCCGGATCAGGTAACGTTTATTCGCCGGCGTTGTTGTTCTGGATTAGTCCGCGCGATAACAAAAAGCCCCGCCGAACGGCGGGGCTTAGATCTTTGTAGGGCCCTGTTGGTTTAGGGGGGAACCAACAACATTAGTCTTGCCTAATACAGGGGATGTCGATATACGTATTTTCCGCTATCGCCGGCCTCTAGCAGCGGTTTTTCGGCGATGGCCGCTAGGTTTCGGGTCCGATCTCCCGGCTCATCAGGGCCAGAACCGCCTGCTCGGGCGTCAAATCGTCGTAAAGGATCTGGTAGACCTGCTCGCAGATTGGCATCTCGACGTTGAGTTGTTGCGCAACGCCGTGGACCGCATTCGCGGCCAGCACGCCTTCGACCACCTGCCCTATTTCCTTCGCCAATTCAGCGGTATTCTTGCCGGCCGCCCGGCCGAGGCCCATGCGGCGGTTGCGCGACTGGTTGTCGGTGCAGGTCAGGACCAGGTCGCCCATGCCGGAGAGCCCCATGAAGGTATCGGCATGCGCGCCGAGCGCCTCGCCCAGACGACGCATTTCGATCAGGCCGCGGCTGATCAGCGCAACCCGGGTGTTGGCGCCGAAGCCGATGCCGTCGGAGATGCCGGCCGCGATCGCGACGACGTTTTTGACGGCGCCGCCGACTTCCACGCCGATGATGTCGTCGGACGTGTAGGCGCGGAAGGACTCGTTGGAGATACGCGTGGCGAGTTCGTTGGCGTAATCGGCATTCGTCGCCGCAACCGTCATCGCGGTCGGGAGCCCCTTGCCGACTTCGGTCGCGAAGGTCGGGCCTGACAATACGGCGAGCGGCACGGTGTCGCCGAGGATTTCGGCGGCGACCTGGTGCGGCAGCTTGCCGGTCTTTACCTCGAACCCTTTGGTTGCCCATGCGATGCGATGGTCGTCCGCCAGGAATGGCCGGATTTCTTCCAGCACGCTGCGCAGCGCGTGGCTGGGCACCGCGATGAGTACGTCGTGGTTATTCCGCACGACTTTCTCCAGGTCCGCATCGACGCGCAGGTCTTCCGGAAACGGGCTGTCCGGCAGGTAGCGCGCGTTGCAGCGTTCGCGTTCCAGGCGCTCGGGCTCGTCGTCGGCGCGGCCCCACAATGTCGTCAGTTGCTCTGCGCGCGCGAACTGAATCGCCAGCGCGGTTCCCCATGAACCCGCGCCAATGACGGCGATCGATTCACGGCGTGTCATGCGTCCGCGCGGCCCCGCTCCGCCTCCGCCTGCGCGAAGAGCGCATCGAAATTAATCGGTTGCAGCAGAATCGCGGGGAAGCCGCCTCTCGCAATCATCGACGACACGCTCTCGCGCGCGTACGGGAACAGCGTTGACGGGCAGGTCGCCGAGATCAACTGGCGCATCGCTTCGTCGGGAAAGCCGCTGATGCGGAACACGCCGGCTTGCTCGAGTTCGACCATGAACATGGTGCGATCTTCGAGCGTCGCATGCAGCGAGATGGTCAACGTCACCTCATAGGAATCGTCGCCCACCTTTTTGTGCGCGTTCTGCAGATTCATGTTGACCTGCGTTTCGGCCTGATTTTGTGTGAAGACCTCGGGCGCATTGGGCACTTCGAACGACATGTCCTTGACGTAGATCAGTTCCAGCGCGAATTGCTGGCCGCCGCCCGCACCGTTTCCTGCCGCGCCTCCGTTGCCGCCGTTTTCCCCATTGCCCCCGTGTTCTTTGTGTTCCTCGGCCATGCTGGTCAGTTCTCCTGGTGAAAATGGTGGTCTCAGGCATCGAGTTCGAGCAGCGTGTCGAGCTGGCCGGAGTCATCGAGCTCTTCCATATCGTCGTAGCCCCCGATGTGTCGCTCGCCGATGAAGATTTGCGGCACGGTGTGACGACCGCTGCGCTCGATCATCTCGCGCTTGCGTTTGGCATTGAGCGTCGTATCGATTTCCTGGTAGTCCACGCCCTTTCGTTTCAGCAGTTTCCTCGCGGCGATGCAGTAGCCGCAGAGGGCGCGCGTGTACATCACAACCTCAGGCGAGGTCTTCTTGCTGCCGTCAGCCATCGTCGCTCGAGACGATCGGAAGGTTGTCGCGGCGCCATGCGCCCAGGCCGCCCTGCAGGCCGAACACGGCTTCGAGACCCTTCTTGCGCAGCGCCGTAACCAGTGGCGCGGTGCGGGCCCCGCTGTCGCAGACCAGGACGACCGCGTTCGCCTTCTTGAGTTTCGGGTTGACGTCGCCGGCGAGATCGGCCGCCGGGATGTTCAGCGAATCGACGATATGCCCTTTCGCATATGCATCGTGATCGCGTATGTCGACGACCCTGGCGCCGCCGTTGATCAGGCGCACGACCTGTGTCGGCGCCAATGCGGTCAGTCCGTCGGCCTTGATGCGCAATTCGTTGAATATGACGGCCAGCGCCATCGCGACCGTGCCGGCCGCTAACAGCGTGTTGTTACTGATAAATTCGAGGAGTTGGTCCATGCTGCTAATTATAAGGGCACGCCGTCCGGCGGTAGGAGTCGGGCGCGCATTATACCCGCGGGCCGCCGGGATGGTGTCGCCAGCGTCGATTCGATCGCCTAAACTCGCGCCACATGAAGACCGACCGTCGTTTGTGGGCGCCCGGCAAGGCAGCGATCATCCTCGCCTGCCTGGTCCCGGCCCTGTGGCTCGTGGCCGGCTATGCCCAGACCGACGACCCGGCCGAGGCCGAGCAGCAGCTGTCGGAGGTGCGCGAGCGCATCGGTAAACTCGAGCGGCAGATCAAGAAGCAGTTGTCGCAGCGGAGCGCCGCCGAGCAGGATCTGCGCAAGGCCGAGCGCGGCGAATCCGGGGTTCGGCGCAAGCTCGAGGAGATCGGTCAGGCGCTCGGTGCGACCCGGGAGCGCCTCGCCACGCTGGAGTCGGAGATCGGGTCGATCCGCGCCGAGCTGTCGCAGCGCGTCGACGAACTCGCGCAACAGATCAGGACGGTGTATATGACCGGCCGCGACGACTGGCTGCGCAGCGTGCTGAGTCAGCAGGATCCGGCCGAAATCGGCCGGCAGCTCGTGTATCACAGCTATGTCGCGAAGCATCGAAGCGAATTGATCGACTCTGTGCGCGCGGATCTCGACCGTCTTGCCGCAGCCGAAGCCTCGGCGCGGGACGAACGCGCGCAGCTCGAGGAGACGCAGGCGGTCGAGCGCGAGCGCTTGGCGGAGCTGTCGTCCCTGCGGGAGAATCGCAAACTGGCGCTTGCCAAGATCAGCGACGGCATTGCCTCGCGTAACGATCAGGTTGATCGTTTGCGCATGGAGGCCGAAGACCTGGAAGTGTTGCTGGCCGAGTTGACGCGCGCCCTTGCCAGTCTGTCCATCGACGGCGCGGTCCCGTTCGCCGACCGCAAGGGCGCAATGCAGCTGCCGACGACCGGCAGAATCATTCGCAAGTTTGGCCAGTCACGGGCCGACGGACGCATGCGCTGGGACGGCATCCTGGTCGGTGCCGATGCGGGCGAGGAAGTTCGCGCCGTGCACTATGGTCGGGTGGTCTATGCCGACTGGCTGCCGGGCATGGGCCTGCTGGTCGTGCTGGAGCACGGGGACGGTTACCTCAGCCTGTACGGTCATAATCAGGACGTCATGGCTGACGTCGGCGAATGGGTCGATCCGGACACGGTCATTTCTCACGTCGGTGACAGCGGCGGCCAGGCTGCCGCGGGCCTCTACTTCGAGATTCGCAAGGACGGCGCGCCGCAGAACCCGTCGCGGTGGCTGGCGCCCTGAGCGCCCGCGCATCGGCATCATTCGTCACATCGTCTCGAAAATGGCGCGGCTTGCGTTCGAATCTCTTGCGTTTCAACGACTAAGCGCACTGTGATATCGTCGAGTGTCGGAGAGTCAGTTCTCGCGGAGTCTGAATGTCTCGACAATCCAGAAGCTTGTTCACGCTGGCCGTCGGTATCGTGCTCGGCATTGCCGTGTCGATCGGCACGGGCGTGCTGGCCGAGCGCGACCCCGTTGAAGATGCCTTGCCGTGGGAAGAGGCGCGGTTGCTCGCCGAGGTCCTCGAGCGGGTCAAGCAGGAATACGTCGAGCCGGTTGGGGACCGCGAGCTGATAGAAAGCGCGGTGCGCGGCATGGTTACCGATCTCGACCCGCACTCACAGTTTCTGGATCCGGACGAGTACGAAGAGATTCGCATCAGCACGACCGGCAACTATTCCGGGGTCGGACTCGAGGTCAACCTGGAGCGTGGCCGCGTCACCGTCGTCTCGCCCATCGAGGGCACGCCGGCCGAACGCGCGGGCCTGAAGTCGGGCGACGTGATCGTCAGTATCGACGACATCATCATCGACGAACACAACGTCAGCGAAACGATCGGGCTGATGCGCGGCAAACCCGGCACCAACGTCAGGATTACCATCGCGCGAGACGACGGGGAGCCGATCGACTATGACCTGACCCGCAGCCATGTGCAGGTCAGCAGCGTGCGCACCGAGATGCTCGATGCGACTTACGGCTACATTCGCATTGCGCATTTCAGCGAGACGACGTTCAAGGATTTGCGTAAGGCCGTCACCGAGATCAAGAGCAATGCGGCCGGCGAACTCGACGGCGTCATCCTCGACTTACGCAATAATCCGGGCGGCGTGCTCGATGCGGCGGTCGAAGTATCCGACGCTTTCCTCGACGGTGGCGTCATCGTCACGGCGAACGGCCGGGGGCATGACGCAACGTTCACGCACGAGGCTCAGTCGGGCGACTTGCTGGACGGCTTGTTGCTCGTCGTCATGGTCAATCGCGGCTCCGCGTCTGCGTCGGAAATCGTGGCGGGCGCGCTGCAGGATAATAACCGTGCCACGATCGTCGGCAACCAGACCTTCGGCAAGGGTTCCGTGCAAACGGTGATGCCGCTGTCGAACGGCCGCGCGATCAAACTGACGACGTCGCGCTACTACACGCCGTCGGGTGATACCATTCAGGGACAGGGAATTTCACCGGATATAATTCTGGAAGAGGGGGGCTTGGAGGATGTGCTGGCCGGCGCATCCGAGCATCGCACGGACGCCGGAGAGGCGCTGTTGCAGACGGACCGGCAGCTACGCCAGGCACTGAATGTGCTGAAGGGCGGGCGCATACTCCAAAGCAAAATCAATTAGCTATTCGCTGACTATTCATAGATGACCGCCCGAACCGGCGCTTGGCGCCTCTGGCTGTCATCGCTTCTGCTCTGCTGTACCAGTGCGTGGAGCGATCCCGTCACCCTCACTGAAACGTCGCCTTATGCGCCGCGTATCGCGATCATCATCGACGACCTCGGCAACCTGATGAAGAATGGCGACCGCATCATCGCTTTGGATGCGCCGGTCGCCTGTTCGATCCTGCCGAACACGCCCTACGCGGTGCGCATCGCCAGGCGCGCACACGCGGCCGGTAAGGAAGTCATGCTGCACCTGCCGCTGCAGCCCGTCGAGCGATTCGAGGTCATGTCGGCCGGAACCATTCAGATCGACACGACGCGATCCGAAATGCGGCGCATACTGGATTTCAATCTCGCCTCGCTGCCTTACGTTTCCGGCGTTAATAATCATCAGGGCAGTTTGCTGACCCGGCACCCCGGGCACATGAACTGGCTTATGTCGGAGTTACGCAGTCGCGGCGACCTGTTTTTTGTCGACAGTTATACGACCGATGCCAGCGTCGCGCTGCGCATGGCCCGCGAACACGGGGTGCCGTCGACGCGCAGGGATGTGTTTCTCGATCATACGCAGACAACCGAGGCGATCGATGCGCAGTTCAGGCGGCTCAAGAATCTCGCCAGGTCCCGCGGCGTCGCGGTCGGGATCGGGCATCCTCACACGGTAACGGTCGAATACCTGGAGCGCGCGCTACCGAAACTCCGCGCCGAAGGCTTCGAGTTGATTTCCGTCAGCGCGGCGATCGCACTGGAGAGTCAGCCGATCATTCAGGCGGCTACGTTCGAAACTCAGTCCCTTGGCCACTAATTACTTCGCGCAGATCATGATCGTCGGCGCCGGCGGTTTCGTCGGATCTGCATTGCGTTTCGTCGTCAGCGGCTGGTCCCAGAGGCTTGCAGCGACGGGCGGATTTCCCGTCGGCACGCTGACGGTCAACGTCATCGGTTGCCTGCTGATCGGACTGTTGGGCGGGCTGGCCGAATACCGCCAGGTGCTCGAGCCGGGG
>JBLYYV010000020.1:0-6779 GCA_048550095.1 Gammaproteobacteria bacterium | reverse complement strand
GCTTCCGTGGCAGCCGCTTTCGCGGGCTTCGAGGGTTGCTTCGCCGCAGCCGGCGCCTCGGCCTGCGGTGGTGACGGCGTCGCAGACGCGGCGGTCGGCCGCCGGTCTTTCAGGTAAATAAAGGCGGATACTGACAGGCCCACGCCGAGGCCGAACAGACCCCATACCCAGCCCTGCGTCGACTTTTTCGCCCTTCGCCGCGTCTTGCGCCGCGTTTTGCGCGTGGTTTTCCGCCGCTTAGCCACGGTGGGCGCTCGAACAACGCATCTTCGCTTACATGGTCTCCGGAGCCGATACGCCGATGAGCGCGAGGCCGTTCTTGATGACCTGGCGCGTGGCGTTGATCAGCAACAGGCGGGCGTTCCGCAGACCTTCGTCCTCGACGATGAATCGATGCGCGTTGTAATAGGTGTGGAATTCGTGCGCCAGCTCTCGCAGATACTGAACGATAAACTGCGGCGCTCTCTGCAGTGCCGCGAGCTCGACGATTTCAGGATAGCGCACCAGGCGTTGCATCAACGCCTGTTCGTGTTCTTCGGTCAGTCGGCCGAGATTGTCGCCGGCGTGCTTCGCCATCCAGCTCATGCCCCGGGCCTCGAGTTCCCGCATGACACTCAGCACGCGCGCGTGCGCGTACTGCACGTAATAAACCGGGTTGTCATTGGACTGCGAACGGGCGAGGTCGAGATCGAACTCAAGATGCTGGTCATTCGAACGCATGACGAAAAAGAAGCGCACGGCATCGTTGCCGACTTCGTTGCGTAACCAGCGCAGCGTGATGAACTTGCCGGACCGCGTCGACATCTGCTTCGTCGCCGGATCGTCACTCGCCAGCACGACGAACTGCATGAGCTCCACGTCGAGCGATTCGGGCGGCTCGCCCATGGCTTCGAGTCCGCCGCGCACCCGGGCGATGTAGCCGTGATGATCGGCGCCGAGTATGTCGAGCAGTGAGTCGAAGCCGCGTTCCCGCTTGTGCAGGTGATATGCGATATCTGACGCGAAATAGGTCGTCACGCCGTTGTCGCGCACGATCACGCGGTCCTTCTCGTCGCCGTAGTCCGTGGCGCGAAACCACGTCGCGCCGTCCTTCTCATACGACTTGCCGTGTTCCGCAACGCGGTCGAGTGCGCGCTGAACGGCGCCGCTGTCCATCAGGCTGCGTTCCGAGAACCATTCGTCCGGAATCGCGCCGAACTCGGCCATGTCTTCCTTGATGTCGCCGAGAATGGAATCGAGCGCGTGCTCGAGGATCGCCTGAAACGTCGCGTCCCCGAGGACGCCGCGTGCGTGCCCGATCCATGCGTCGAGGTAGAGGTCCGCGGCGCGCTTGTTGTCGCGCACCTGCTCGGCCGTTGCATCGGCCGACAGCGTCACGGCGTCGGCGGGCAGGGTGGCGGGGTCGGGGAGCAGATTCTCCGCGACGCTGTCGGCGAACCGGTCACTGGCTTCTCTGGCGATATCGACGACGTACTGACCGTGATACCCGTTGCTCGGAAACGGCGCTTCGATGCCGGCATGCGCGAACATGCGCAACCAGACACTGAGCGTCAGGATGTCCATCTGTCTGCCGGCGTCGTTGACGTAGTACTCCTGGTGCACATCGTGACCCGTCGCGATCAGCAGGTTGGCGACGGACGCACCGTAAGCGGCGTGACGACCGTGGCCGACGTGCAGCGGCCCGGTCGGGTTGGCCGAGACGTACTCGACGATGACCTTCGTGTTCGCGCCGATGTCACTCGTGCCGTAGTCGGCACCGCGCTCGACAATACTGAATAGCTCGCGGTGGTATGCCGCGGCGCTCAGGTAAAAGTTGATGAAGCCGGGGCCGGCGATCTCGATCGAATCGACCAGTTCAGATGCGGGTATGGCGTCGACGATTTTCTGCGCGATATTCCGCGGCTTGTCGCGCAGCGGCTTGGCGAGGCGCATCGCGATGTTGCAGGCGTAGTCGCCATGCTGCCGGTCGCGCGTGCGCTCGATATCCACCGGCACGTCCAGGTCGGCGGCACCCGGGAGATCGGCGACCGCTGCGGCGATCAACTGCTGAATGTTTTCTCTCACGTCGGACCGGGATAGCTGCGCAGCAAAGACGGCGCATTCTAGCAGGCTGACGCCGGGGGAGCGGTATCGACGTCAGAAAAGCTCCACGGGGTCGACGTCCAGGGACCAGCGCGCCCGGCGGCTACTCGGCAGGGATTCCACCGCTGCGCGCCACGGTCTCAGGAACGTCTGCAGCTCGCCGCGGCGGTTCGCGTGGATCAGCAGTTGCCCGCGGAATCGGCCCGACCGCCGTTCCATCGGCGCCGGCGCCGGACCGAGCAGGGTGATCCCGCTGATCGCCGCGTCATCCTGAATCGTTCGCGCCTGGTCGGCTGCGGCGGCGAGGAAATCGAATACGGTCGGCCGGCTGGTGGCCTCGGCCCGCAGCAGGGCCAGGTATGCGAACGGCGGCCAGCCGGCCTGTTGGCGTTCGATCATCGCGGCCTCTGCGAACGACGGGTAACCTTCGCCGATCAGTTTTATCAGCAGCGGATGATCCGGAAAGAGCGTCTGGATGTAGACCTCGCCGGGGCGGTCGCCGCGGCCGGCACGGCCGGCGACCTGCACGAACGATTGTGCCAGCCGCTCGCTGGCGCGAAAGTCGGTTCCGAACAGCCCCTGGTCGGCGTCGACGATGCAAACGAGCGTCACGTTCGGGAAGTCATGCCCCTTGGTCAGCATCTGCGTGCCGAGCAGTATGCGGGCTTCCCCCGAGCGGACCTGCTCCAGCTTGCGGCCGATCTCGCCGCGCCGACGCGTCGTATCCCTGTCGATGCGCACGATCTTCTGACTCGGGAAGAGTTCGGACAACGCAGTTTCCAGTCGCTCCGTTCCCTGTCCGACCGGGATCAATTCGTCCGCACCGCAGGCATCGCAAGACTCCGGCACGGGTCGTTCGGCGCCGCAGTGATGACACACGAGTCGCGCGCGGCGCTGGTGCAGGACCATGCGCGCGTCGCAACGTTTGCATTCGACGAGTTCGCCGCAGGCGGTACACAGCAGGCTCGGCGCGAAACCGCGGCGGTTCAGGTAGACGAGGACCTGCCCGTCCGCGGCGAGATGTCGTCCCATCGCTTCGCGCAACGGCTCGGTCAGGCCGTCCTTGATCCCCTGGTGACGCAGATCGATCAGGCGAATGTCGGGCGGGCGCGCGGCGCCCGCGCGTCTGGGCAAGGACAGGTGTCGGTAGCGCTGTGCATTGGAGTTTTCCAGCGATTCGAGGGACGGCGTCGCCGACCCCAGCACGATCGGGATATCGAGCTGCCGTGCCCGCCACACCGCGAGGTCGCGGGCCGAATAGCGGAAGCCTTCCTGTTGCTTCAGCGAGCTGTCGTGTTCCTCGTCGATCACGATCAGACCGGGGTTCTGTAACGGGACGAACACCGCTGACCGCGTGCCGATGATTACACCGGCCGTGCCGTCGCGGGCGTTGCACCAGGCGTGCAGGCGTTCCGTATCGTTCAACCCCGAGTGCATGACCGCCGTCACGGTGTTCAGGCGCCGCGTGAACCGTTCGACCAGTTGCGGCGTCAGGCCGATCTCCGGAACGATCACGAGGCTCTGCCTGCCGGCATCGAGCTGCTGCTGAATGCAGCGAAGGTATACCTCGGTCTTGCCGCTGCCGGTCACGCCTTCCAATAAGAACGCATCGTATGACTCCGCGGCCGTAATGACGTCGATTGCATTGCGTTGCTCGTCCGTCGGCACCGGCGGTGCGTCGAAACTCGCTTCCGCGACCGGCCCGGTTGACGCCGGCTCTTCCGTGTAGCGTTCGACGAGTTCTTTCTGTTCCAGGGAGCGCAGGGCGTTGCGCCACGTCGCGCCGGCCGTCGCGAGGTCGGTCTGTTCGGGTCCATCGCTGCTCGTTCCCAACAGGGCGAGCAGGCGAGCTTGAACCTTCGCACGCCGGGCGAGTGTTGCGGGGTCCGTATCCCTGCCGGCGGACGTCAGCCGCCAGCGCGTCTCGCCCACGATCCTGGCGGGCGCGCCTTTGCGCAGTGTTCCGGGCAACGCCGCGGAGAATACCTCACCAGGTGGATGGCGATAGTAGCTCGCTGCCCATTCGAGTAACGACATCAGTTGTTCGTCGAACAACGGCGTGTCATCGATGATGTCGAGCGCGCGACGCAATTTAGCGCGTGGAAAGTCTGATGTATCCCGCACCTCGCAAACGACACCGACGCGCCGGGTTCTGCCGAACGGAACGACGATCCTCTTGCCGCGACAGGCCGAGGTATCGTCTGCAGGCGGAAGATAGTCGAACAATTGCATCAACGGCGTATTGATCGCCACACGGAGGATGGATTCAGGCATCAGCTCGTGCCGACCTCGAGCCGTTGTGAAACTTGTCCACAGTCTTTGTGGATAACTCTGTGGAGAAAGCGTTTGAAAGAGCTCGCGTGCCCCACCAGCAAAGCGATGCAGCCAAACTGTGCAAAAAATGATCGATCAATAATTACCATTTCTTTTCAGTTAGTTAGAGCAACTTTGTTAGTCGCTGCAACGCAAATGTAATGTAAGGCCGTGCCATCACTGAAACCATGTGAATAACTGCTTGCCGAATTTCTGATGCTTTCTAAGGTGGGCGAATTTTTTCCTGGTTCGCACCCGGTATCTTATTCCTGCTGCGTCGATGGTACGCGAATGAGGCGGGTCCTCTTAAGGTTCTTTTTTCGCGGATCGATCGGGGCGGCGGCGGGACTTTGGCGCGGCGAATCCTGTGCCGTGTCGTCGTCACCCGCGGGTTCCGCGCTCGCAGCTGTGCGGCCGGAGGTTGATTTTTTTGTCGTAGTTTGGAATATAGGTAACGTGCGAAGGTAAACAAGAGCATGTTATTGCAGGAAAAACGTCGCGTGGACTTATCGCAACAGGTATTGAGAACCGACGTTTCCGGAATGCCTCTCGAGTGGGTGGATTATCGGGACGCCGTGCGCCTGTATCACACCGATCAGGTCGCCTACGCCTGCGGCACGCCTTTGTACGAGGTCCATGGCGGCTACAACGCGGTCACGGGCGACCGCAGCATCGTTGAGGTCAATTCGATCATCGCGACGGTGGGCAGGACGCCCGGCGGTGTCGAACTGCGTGACCGCTATGTACCGCCGCTCAACAACAAGACGTTGTTCAAACGTGACGGCAACCTGTGCCTGTATTGCGGCGCGCACTTTCTCGCTCGCGATCTGACGCGGGACCACATTCGCCCGATCAGTCAGGGTGGTAATGATCATTGGAGCAATGTCGTGACGGCCTGTCGGCGCTGCAATAACCACAAGGGTGGGCGCACTCCGGAACAGGCGGGAATGCTGCTGATCGCCGTGCCGTTCACGCCGACCTATGCCGAATACATTTACCTCAAGGGCCGTCGCGTCCTCGTGGACCAGATGGAGTTCCTGCTCGCCCACATCTCGCGGTCGAGCCCGCTGCATGAGCGGCTGACGATCACGCTGCGCGACGGCGTCGGCGCGCATCGCGACCAGCATTCCTGAGGTTTTTTTGGGCAAAAGAAAACCCCGCCGAAGCGGGGTTCCAGTCTTCGTATGAGACAGTGCATGGTCCTCCACGCGTTCTCTCATAAAAATCCGCGACGTTTGGCTTCGCGGTTCGGTCGATTGATAGTGGCCGGTCCCCTTATTTTTAACCCTGCCGCACTCGGGCGGTGTGCAAACACACCCCTTATCCGCTCTCGTGCTATCGACTTCTTATATCCGGGCCAAACGAGTTGCGTCATCGGTTAGTCCGGAAGAGCCACCTTAGCAAAAATCGATTCTCGTACCAGCCGCGACTTTCGCCTGACTACATGGCGGTCAAAATATTCTGCTGCCGCTTAACCCCGTTTGCCACCTGCCGTCGTTTATAGCCACTGAGACCAATGAAAACGGCCGAGGAGGCTAACGATGAGAATATGTAACCAGAAATGGACACCCCCGCTATCCATCGCGGCGGTCATCCCAATCGCAATGCTGGCGCTGAGCGCCGGCTGCAGCGGGCGCCAGGAGGCGGATCCGGCGACCACCACCAGCGTTGACGAGCCGCCCCGGGTGGAGCAGGCGTTGCCGCAGGCGCTGCCGGCCGAGGGCAAGGGGTCCGTCGCGCAGCCGGTCACAACGCGCGAACACGATGCTAACGACAAGGTCGAGGAGTCGATCATGGTCACGGCACGCAAGATGCAGCGTTCCGATATGGCGGCACTATCGATGCACGCGGCGACCATCGAACCGGGGCGCATCTGCTGCCCGGGCGATATCCGGCATCCTTCCGAGCCGCTGGATCGCGAGAACTACGAGCACTTCGATGAGAATCCGGTCAAGCTCGTTAGCGAGCACCCGGTCTCGACTTTCAGTATCGACGTCGACACCGGTTCGTACTCGAACGTCCGGCGCTTCCTGAACGCCGGCTCGCTGCCGCCGGAGGACGCCGTGCGAGTCGAGGAGTTGATCAACTATTTCTCGTACGACTACCCGGTGCCGGACCGCCTCGACAATCCGTTCTCGGTATCGACGGACGTCAGCCCGGCGCCGTGGAATGCCGACAAGCTGTTGTTGCAGGTCGGCATCAAGGGCTACGAGCTTTCCGACGCGGAGCGCAAGCCGGCGAACCTCGTGTTCCTGGTCGACGTGTCCGGATCGATGAACTCCAACGACAAGCTGCCGCTGCTGAAGAACGCGCTGAAGATGCTGACGCGCCAGATGACCGCCGAAGACCGCGTGTCGATGGTCGTCTATGCCGGCGCGTCGGGC
>JBLYYV010000019.1:0-2646 GCA_048550095.1 Gammaproteobacteria bacterium | reverse complement strand
TAGCTGATATCGACGTCGCTGCGGATTGCTATACGCGTTATCTGGACTATCACGAGATCGACCGGGGTCGCATTACGAGCGAACTCGCGACCCTGTGGGGCGCGCCCGCCGTCGCCGATAGCCGTTACCTGCTGCTCAGTCCCGCAGCTGGCGACGACTGCGTGCTGCGATTCGTCGAATCGCCTGTCGACAGCGGCTACGTTCCGTTTTCGAGCTATGGCTGGAATGCGGCGGAGATCATGGTCCAGAACGTCGACGCGATGGCCGATCGACTGGCCGGCTCGCCGTTCGAGATCATTGGCGAGCCCCAAAATCTTTCATTTACCGATGACATCAGGGCCATGCAGATCCTCGGTCCGGGGAAGGAGTTGCTGTACCTGACCGAGTTCAAGAAGCAGATACCGGGGCTTGACACGCCGATCGCGCGCTGCGCAGTGGACAGCGTGTTTATTGTCATTCTGGGCGGTCCGGACATGTCGGAGCTGCAATCGTATTACGAACAGCAGTTCGGCGTTCCGCCGGCGCCGGTCATGGACTCGCGCGTCAAGGGCATGTCCGCCGCGTTCGGCAACTCTCCAGAGCACAAGTACCCGATTGCGGCGTTGCCGCTGGCCGGTAAAAACCTGATCGAAGTCGACGAGATGCCGGAGCAGGCCTCGGCGCGACCCGCGGCCGATGGGTGTTTGCCCGCGGGTATTGCCATCGTCAGTTTCGCATCATCCACCGGCGTGGGGCGTCCTATCGATATCGACGCGCCCCCCTATCGTCACTCGCAAGGTGTGAGCTGCGCGACGGGACCGGCCGGCGAGTTGATCGAGACGGTTCAGTGAGCCTGATGCGGTCGCGTCGTTGAACCCAAACGACCTGCAATCCTTTCTGCTGTGGCTGGTGCCACTCCTCGCGATCACCGGCGTCGTCGGTGGCGTTCTGGCGGGGCTGCTCGGCGTCGGTGGCGGCATCGTTATCGTACCCGTGCTCTACCATGTGTTCAGCTACCTAGGGATCGACGAGGCCATTCGCATGCACCTTGCGGTGGGTACATCGCTGGCGACGATCATTCCCACCAGCATCCGTTCGGTGCGCGCCCACTGGAAGCGGAACTCCTTTGATGCTGAGCTGTTTAAGGCCTGGGCGCCCGGAGTCTTTGTCGGCGTCCTCATCGGCACATGGCTCGCCAGCATAGCGACCTTCTCGGCCCTGACCTCCGTATTCGCAGTTGTCGCGATGATCGTCGCAATTCACATGGGATTCGGCCGCAAGGATCGCGTTGTGTCTACCCGACCGCCGGAGGGTGTGATCCGTTCGGCGTTGACGACTTTCATCGGGGCGATTTCGGCCATGATGGGAATCGGCGGAGGTACGCTCAGCGTCCCGATCATGACGCTGTATGGCGTGCCGATTCACCGCGCGGTCGGCACGGCGGCCGGGCTCGGCATTGTCATCGCGATACCAGGCGTGATCGGCTTCATGATCAGCGGATGGAATGCGGCGGGGCTGCCACCCGCCAGTGTCGGCTATGTGAACTGGCTCGGATTCCTGCTCATCGTACCGGCGACGGTTCTCGCGGTACCGCTGGGAGCGCGTCTCGCGCACTCACTCGACCCGCAGCCACTGCGCCGGGTATTCGCGGCGTTTCTGGCGCTGACGGCCGGGCGCATGTTCTGGGACGTCTTCAGTCTTTGACGACGCTGAACGTCAGCGACATACAATCTCCCAACGCGACTTCAGCTGTATCGCCCGGGTGCAGCCGGTGACCTCGCAGCGGAGATGATGCTTGCGGCTCGAAGCAAATCAGGTCGCCCGGCCGGAACGCGTATCGCTGCGACAATGCCGCGACACGGTCGACGATCTCGTCGGAAAAATCGCAGGCGGCTGCGGACCCGACCGCGACGTCGTTTAACATCAGGCGCATGCCCGCGTCGCGCGGCTCCCCGAGTTCGTCTTTGGTGACGATTGCCGGTCCCATCGGGTTTGCGCCCGGGAACTGCTGACTCTCGACATAGCTCTGGAAGTCGCCCGCAACCGGAGCCGCCAGATTGGCGACCAACGTGTATCCCGCGATTGCGGCGGAAGCGTCGCTGCTGTTGGCGCGGTATAAGTTTTTGCCGACTACGGCCGCCAGCATTCCGGCGCAGTGCATCGGCGCGTCCTCGTTCCACGGCAATTCCACGCGAGCGCCATTTCCGACGGCGGTGTTTGGACTTTTCATATACGCGCGGTCGTTCTGGTCGACCACCAACACGAGGCCGGGGCGTCGCACCGGTGGCAGCAGCGCCGTTCCGCTATACGGTAAGAGCACCCCGTCACGACGCAGTGTTTCGCGCTCCGCGCCGGACATGGATTCGAAAGAATTCGCGAGTAACGCCGCGCGATCCAGGCCTTCCTGTCCGGCAGCCATGACGGCCACAACCGAATACGGGATCCATTGAGATTCATCAAGGGTGCTGGGCGCCGCGGTAAGATCCAGAATATCATCGCCGGAGAGGATGACGCCCGGGCGCCCCCCGATCTCGCGACAATCGATCGTTACAAACTTCATGCAGAATCTCGTTCGATCGGATCGCTAACCTTCGTTGTCTGCAACGATGATTTCCAGGCCGTCGAGCTCTTCGGACATTTCTATCTGGCAGCAAAGGCGGCTGCGAT
>JBLYYV010000018.1:0-2793 GCA_048550095.1 Gammaproteobacteria bacterium | reverse complement strand
CGACGAGATCGTCAAGGGCATCGGCAGCGGCGTTCGGAAAGGCTTCGGCAGGTTGTTCGGCCGCTAATCGGATCCACCGGCACGGCGGCGATCGGTGCCGCTGCGATCGTGACGAAACGTTTCGATAGCATTCTGCAGACCATCGGGCGCACGCCCGTCGTGCGTCTCGACCGAATGGCGCCGCCCGGCGCAAATCTATTCGCGAAAGTAGAAGCGTTTAACCCGATGGGGTCGGTCAAGGACCGGCTCGCGCTCGGCGTCATCGAAGACGCTGAGCAGTCGGGGCATCTGTCGCCCGGACAAACCGTAATCGAGGCCACGAGCGGCAATACCGGCATCGGGCTGGCGATGGTCTGCGCGCGGAAGGGCTATCCCCTCGTCGTGACGATGGCGGAGAACTTCAGCGTCGAGCGACGGAAACTATTGCGCTTCCTCGGCGCACGCGTCGTTCTGACGCCGGCCTCCGAGAAAGGCAGCGGCATGCTGGCCAAGGCCGAGGAACTCGCGGCCGAGCACGGCTGGTTCCTGTGTCGCCAGTTCGAAAACGAGGCGAACGCCGATGCGCATTCACGCACCACGGCGCCGGAGATACTCGAGGACTTCGCGGATACGGGGCTCGACTACTGGGTTACGGGCTTCGGCACGGGCGGCACGCTGAAGGGTGTTGCTCGGGTATTGAAGGAACGCAGTCCGTCAACGCGTGTCGTCGTTTGTGAACCGGATAATTCTCAGTTGCTCGGCAGCGGCATCCCGCAACCGCGAACGAGCGACGGCCGCGTGTCCGGGAGTCATCCGAACTTCCGTCCGCACCTGATGCAGGGCTGGTCGCCGGACTTCGTGCCGAAACTGACGGAAGACACGGTCGCTATGCAACTGATCGACGAAGTGGTCCCGGTGAGTGGCGCGGATGCGCTGCGTCTGTCGCGCGAACTCGCGCAGAAGGAAGGTATCCTGACCGGCATCAGCGGCGGAGCAACGCTCGCGGGCGCGCTGCAAGTCTGCGATGCGGTGGAACGCGGCTCTACCGTCCTGTGCATGCTGCCGGACACCGGTGAGCGCTACCTGACGACGACCCTGTTCGAGAGTATCTCCGCGGAGATGTCCGAAGAGGAAATGGAAATCTCGGAGTCGACGCCGTTGTGCCGCTTTGGCGCGCCTCCACCGCCGCCCGACAATGATGAGCAGGTTGCTGCGCCTGCCGCCGACATTGATGCGCAGGCGGACGCGTTCGTCACGCAGGTGCTCGGTGACGCGTCGCAACCGGTCGTGATGTTTGCGCTCGAGTGGTGCGAGTTCTGCTGGTCGGTACGTAAGATGTTCGCGCACTATGAGATTCCGTATCGGTCCGTCGATCTCGATTCTGTCGAGTACCAGGAGGGCCAACGCGGCGGGAAGATTCGGGCTGCCGTGTCTGCGCGCACCGGATTTCAGACCATTCCGCAAATATTCGTCGGGGGCGCGTTTCTCGGTGGGGCGACCGATGTATTCGATGCATTCCGGGAGGGGCGGTTCCAGGACCAGCTGCGCGAGCAGGGAATCGACATTGCCGGCCCGGATTCCGACCCGTACAGCTTCCTGCCGACCTGGCTACATCCGCGCTAGCAAGCGTTATTCACCTGAGGTTTTCAGGCCGCATTTCGGCGTCGAGTGCCGTACCGACGCGCACGACGATATCCGGTACCTCGGCGATGTCTGCTTGCGTCGTTCTGAAGTTAACGAGGCACGCGCGTAAAACATACCTGCCGTTGACGATTGCATTCGAGACGTAGATTTCGCCACTGGCCTGGAGACGTTCGACGAGTGCTGCGTTCAATTCATTCAGGTAAGGCTCCATGGCTTCCGGGTCACCGGCGAGCCCGGCGGGAATGAAGCGAAACGTCGTGATGCTGAGGTTCTGCGTCAGCGCCTCGAGCCGGTCGTGCCGTTGCGCCTCGTCGAACAGTTGCTGCGCCAGCGTGATGTCGTTGCGGATCAGTTCTACGTAACCGCGTCTTCCGCAGTGGCGCAGCGCGAGCCAGACTTTCAGCGCGCGAAATCCGCGCGAGTTCTGCAGGCCGAGTGAGTAGTAGTCGTTGCCGGATGTCTCGACGTCATCATCGAAGCGGTAATACGGCGGTCGATAGGTGAAGGCATCGACCAGGTGCCGGCGCTCGCGCATCAGCGTGCAGGCGGCCTCGAGCGGCGCATAGAGCCACTTGTGCGGATCGAGTGCGATCGAGTCCGCCAGCGTCAGCGCTTTCAGTTCGTCGTCCGCTTCGGGCAGCGCCGCGGCGGGAGCGCCGTATGCTCCGTCGACGTGGAACCACAGGTCATAGTCATGCGCGACTCGGTGAATGGCGATCAGCGGATCGACGGCGCCGGTGCTGACCGTGCCGGCCGTTGCGATGACCATGAACGGCTTGTAGTCGGAGGCGAGGTCGTCTTCGAGTTGCCGCCGCAGTTGATCGACGTTCATGCGCTGGTCGTCGTCCGTTTCGATCCAGCGAATCGAATCCGTGCCGAGGCCGCTGATGTCGGTCGCTTTCTGAATCCACGTGTGCGTCTCCGAAGCACAGTACACGGTCAGTCGTTGCGGGTCGTTGCGCAGGCCCGCCGTGCGAATCTGGTCGCTCGTCTTCGCCCGGCGCGCTGCAAGGAACGCCAGTATGTTTGCCATATTGCCGCCGCTGACCATCAGGCCGCCGCAGTCGGGTTTGTAACCGACCAGCTCTGCGATCCAGCGGATCGTCTGCGCTTCGATTTCACTGGCGACGGGTGACAGGTCCCAGAGCGCGACGTTGGCGTTGATCGATG
>JBLYYV010000017.1:0-6657 GCA_048550095.1 Gammaproteobacteria bacterium | reverse complement strand
GCCTTGTAGGAGTAAAGTTGCCAGGTGGCATGAAACTGTTGTCCGTCGATCAGGTCCTGCGAACCCGTGAAGGTGTGACTGTTGCCCGACGGCAACCTCACGGTCAGGCGTCCGCGATGCAGTCTGCGCAGCGCAGCGGTGAAAATTTTCTCGAGGCGTTCGCGCCCGAACGTGAGTCGGCCGGCGGGCTTCGACAGGGCAGCAGCATTGCGTGGATTCATTCTTGGCTCTCTTCTCTGAGGTTTTCTTTCTGTGGGGGTTGTCTTAAGTGTTCAGGGTGTCGGTCGCGGGATCGCCGTTATTGACGATGGTCGTGACCGGTTGCTTCGGTGGTTCGGGCCGGTCACGCAGTCCGATCCCCTTGATCCATAGCTTCAGTGCTTCCCAGTGAATGCCGCCGATTACTTTCAGGCTCAATAGCGGGTAGCGAAGCAGCGTGGCGCAAATGTTGCGATCCGTCAGCGGTATTCGTTTGCCGCGGACCCATGCATCCAGTAACGGTCCGCCATCATCGGTCTGATGAATGTGAAGGTAGACTTTTTCACCGGGCCTGCGAATGCGGAAGTGGTAACGCCCTTCTACAGCCATGAACGGAGAAACGTAAAAGCGTTTCTCGCAGTCATGTTTCAGCAGCCGTTTTTCGTTTGTGTCGGCGTCGGCGTCGATCGTGAACAGATACGTGTGACGTTCGGAGAAGGTGTTGTTCACTTCATAGAGAATGGCGCGAATCCGATCTTCCGTGTCGTAACAGTAGTAGACGGAAATCGGATTAAAGGCGTAGCCGAAAATGCGCGGCAGACAAAGTAGCTCTATTCTGCCGCCGTCCAGGTGAACGCCGGCGTCCGCGAGGTTGCTTTCGACCCAGGTTCGAAGCGGCTGATTCGAACCTGCGCCATGGTCCCGGTCGAAGTGGCTGAGCATATTGAAGCTGTTGACCGAGAACCATTTCAGCCGGCGATGCATTTGATCGAGCTCGTCCAGGTCGAGCAGCATGTAGAAAGCCCCGTAGCTGAGCGCGTGTCGCCGCGGCCTGGAGCGCCGGTGCGCGATGCGACATCGATAAATCCCGGAACGAAACATCGTCATGCAGCCTTGCGCGGGCTGCGCGGCACATCATTCCAATCGTCCGGCAGGCCGACGCGGGAGGACGGGTTCTCGACCGTCCAGGGACGCGCGTGGCCGCCCAGTCGTTCCGCGACCGCCAGTCCTGCCTGAATACCGTCTTCATGGAAGCCTGAACCGAAATACGCTCCGCAGAACCAGGTGTTCTGCCGGCCCTGCAGGTTCCAGAGCTTGCGCTGGGCGTGCAGCGCCGCCGTATCGAAGATCGGATGCTCATAGTCGTAGGTGCGCAGTACCTTGTCGGGATCGATCTCCCGATTCGGATTCAGCGTCACGAATAACGGCTCGGGTGTGTCCAGCGCCTGCAACAGGTTCATCCAGTACGTTACGCACAGCGCATCACGGTCGCCGCCCGCCGCGGAACTCATATAGTTCCAGCTGGCCCATGCGCGGCGACGACGCGGCATCAGTCGCGCATCCGTATGCAGAACGGTGCGGTTGGACTGGTAGCGTATCTGTCCCAGCGCGTCGGTCTCGTCGAGGTGCGGCTGCTCCAGCATCCGCAGAGCCTGGTCGGCATGACACGCGAGCACGACATGGTCATGACGTCGGCTACCGTCGCGCGTTACGATCGTCACGCCGGCAGAATCGCGCAAGACTTTTTGTACGCCCGCGTTGCATTGGATCCGGCCTTCGAGCGACCGCGTCAATCGCGCAACGTACTCCTTGCTGCCACCGTCGACGGTGCGCCATTCCGGTCGGTCGCGCAGCTGCACGAGGCCGTGGTTACGAAAGAACCGCAGGAAGGCCAGCGTCGGGAACGTCAGCATCTGTTCGATCGAACTCGACCAGATGGCGGCGCCCATCGGCATCAGGTGGTCGCGAATGAAAGGCTCGCCATACCCTTCGCGTCGCAGGAAGTCGCCGAGACTCAGGTCTCGCAGTGCTTCGTCATCCGTCAGCGTCGGCGCCTGGCGATAGAACCGCAGCAGGTCATTGAGCATGCTCAGGAAACGCGGACGGGCAAGGTTGCGACGCTGTGCGAACAGGCCGTTGAGGTCCGTCCCCGAGTATTCCAGTCGACCATCGTCCAGCGACGCCGCAAACGACATGTCGCTGAGCTTCGTTGGCACTTCGAGGTGTTCGAACAGCGCCACGAGATTCGGGTAGTTGGACGGGTTATAGACAATGAAGCCCGTGTCGACATCGGTTTCCTGGCCGTCGAGCGTCACGGTCGCGGTATTGCTGTGCCCGCCTGCGTAGTCGTTCTGCTCATAGACGGTGACGGTGTGGCGCTCGTTGAGCAGCCATGCGGCCGAAAGGCCCGCGATGCCCGAACCCACAACGGCGATATCGAGCGTGTGATCGCCGTGATCGTGAACAGGTCGATCGGTTGTTGTTTCCATGCTGATTGCAGACAAGAGCGGCCTCCCAATGCGTTGCTCTTTGGAGGTTCCTACGATCGCTGTCGCGGCATAGATCACAGAACCCGATCGTCGCGAGTCATATTTACAAGTGTTGTCGTTTGAGTCCCGTTCGCCCTCTGACTTGCTGCCCCGTCGCCCCGTCGCGGCAGGGTCGCCATTGCGCCAGGCCGACCGACCCCGCTCGCCGAAACCAGGTACCGCGAAAAATGCTGCGCTGAGGTGATCCGGATACGTAATCGGGGCGTAATCAGGGTATGTCGATACAGGAAACAGCTTCTGCGACCCATCCCAACCGCGGCTTAGTCGCGCTTGAACCCCCCGGTGGTGCTAGGATCGTGTCTTTCCGGCGGCATACGAGAAATAGAGTGCAAAAACAGGAAAGTTCCGAAAAAATTGCGGAACCAGCAGCGACAACCGATTTCGCTGCCCTGCTCGGATTGATCGCGGAAAAGCGCGACCGCTCCGCTTTTATAGAGGTTTACGAGTACTTCGCGCCGCGCGTGAAGTCCTTCCTGCTCGGTCAGGGCGTGACGCCCGCGGCCGCCGACGACATTCTGCAGGAGGTGATGCTCGCGGTCTGGAACAAGGCGAAGCTGTTCGATCCGAAAAAGGCCGCGCCCAGTACCTGGATTTTTGCGATCGCCCGCAACAAACGGATCGACCGGATTCGGCGCGAGACGAAGCCGGAACTGGACCCGGAGGAGCCGAGCCTGCAACCCGCGTCCCCGGACGCCGCCGACGATGACTTGATGCATGGGCAGCAGAAAACGGCCATCGCTGCCGCTTTGAGTGAGCTTCCGGAGGATCAGCGGGTCTGTATCGAGCTATCGTTTATGAAAGGTTTATCGCACGGCGAGATCGCCGGGCAACTTGGATTACCGCTTGGAACCGTCAAGTCGCGAATTCGACTGGCATTCGGGCGGCTGAGGAATGAGTTAGGAGAAATACGTTGAGTACCACAGCACACACAATTCAGGATGAATGGCTGCTGTCCTATGCGGCAGGCACTCTGTCCCCGGGCCGGCATCTGATGGTCGCTTCGCACGCCGCCTATCGTGACGATGTTCAGGAGAAGGTTGCAGACGCCGAGGCTATCGGCGGCGCAATGCTCGAGTCTATGGGCGCGACCGACGTCGATCAGCGGGTGCTCGAACGGTTACTCGGACAACTCGACGATGCGCCGCCGGAGATCGCCAGGCCGCGCAGCACGGACGTCTTCCCGGCGCCGCTGGCGGAGTTTGTGGGCGGCGACGTGGATTCGTTGAAGTGGCGGTTCATGGGTCCCGGAATCAGCCACGTCCGGCTGTGGAACGGCCCGCAAGACGAGCGGCTCTGGCTGCTGCGCGCACGCGGCGGTATCAAGGTGCCGGACCATGGCCATAACGGTGAGGAGTGGACACTCGTGTTGAAGGGCGCATTCAATACATCCTTCGGGCGCTACGGTGTGGGCGATATAGATCTGGCCGACGAGACCGTCGAGCATCAGCCGATCATCGAGCCGGACGAGGAGTGTATCTGTCTCGCGCTGACGCACGGCCCGATTCGTTTCAACAGCCTCGCGGCAAGAATCGCACAGCCCTTCATCGGCCTGTAAGTGCGGGATCCGGCGGTAAAGATCTTCGCACCCATCTAGATGCAGAAACGCCGCGGTAATACGGTCGCCAAACACGCCCTGCGTTGAACCTCACGAAATCGGCGACATTTCAGCGCCCCTGCTCTGGTAGTTGAGTCAGACATCCTCGTCGCAGGCGACAGCGGCGCGATCATTCCTTTCCTGGAACGCCGCTAACCGGGACCGCGGTTCGATGCGCGGACGTCGGACCGGCCGGCATCGTTGATGCTGGCGGCGGACGCCTCGTTGGCAGATACTGCCTGTCATGCTGTTGCCCGCGCACGAATTCCTGAAACCGCCCACACTCGACGAAACGCTCGCGGCGCTGCAGAGCGCGGACGGTGACGTCAAGCTGATCGGTGGCGGTACCGATGTCGTCTTCAACATGCGCGGCCGGCTGTTTACGCCCGACATTCTGCTGTCGCTCAAGGACCTGCCCGAGCTGCAGGCGGTCGAAGAACTGTCCGACGGTTCGCTGCGCGTCGGTGCCGGCTGTCGTCTGACCGATCTCGAGTTGCATCCGTCGTTACAAACCATGCCAGGCCTGGTGGCGGCCGTGCGCGCGGTCGCGTCACGTCACGTGCGCAACATGGCCACGCTGGGCGGCAATCTGTGCCTGGATACCCGCTGCTGGTACGTTAACCAGAGCGCCGACTGGCGCGCCGCCAAAGGTCCCTGCATGAAGACCGGCCGCGATTACTGTCACGCGATCAGGTCGTCGAAGGTCTGCGTCGCGTTGAACGCGTCGGATATCGCGCCGGCGTTGATCGCGCTGAATGCGATTGCGGAATTGGCCAGCGCCGCCGGCACAC
Organism: Gammaproteobacteria bacterium; assembly: GCA_048550095.1. GTDB lineage: Bacteria > Pseudomonadota > Gammaproteobacteria > Steroidobacterales > SMWD01. Next base: position 1,744 of record JBLYYV010000017.1, on the reverse strand, counting down.
GCGAGATCGCGCTGGCGGATTTCTATACCGACGATGGTGTGGCGCATACGGTGCGGCAACCCGACGAGATACTGGTTGCCGTGCGAATCCCGCAAGCCGGCGGCAACATGGTTTACCTGAAGGAAACGGCGCGCAAGGGCAACGATTTCTCGTACGGCACGATCGCGGTGCGAATCGCCGATAGCGAAGTACGCATCGTCATCGGCTCATTGACGACAAAGCCGGCGATGCTGACGGAGCCCGCCCGGGTGATTCGGGAGCGGGGCCTGGACGACGACGCGATCGACGCAGCGGTCGATGCGACACGCACGGAACTGGGCGCGCTGACGAACCTGTACACGCCCGCGGCCTACAAGAGCATACTCGCGCGCGGTCTCGTGCGCAGGGCGTTGAATCGACTGCGTGAGGCGGGGGCATGATGACGACGAAGCGCATGATGAGTCTGACGGTGAACGGAGACCGTTATGACATCCTCGTATCGCCCCGCCAGACCCTGCTCGACGTCATTCGCGAGCAGGTCGGCCTGACCGGCACGAAAGAAGGGTGCGCAACGGGTACCTGCGGTGTCTGCACGATTAACAATGAGCGGGGCGAGTCGTTATTGTCCTGTATCACGCCCGCGCTCGAATGGGACGGCGAGTCGATCACGACGATCGAGGGTCTCGAGCATGACGGCATGCTCGCCGACATCCAGCAGGCGTTCGTCGACTACGGCGCCGTGCAATGCGGATTCTGCACGCCGGGCGTCATCATGTCGGCCAATGCCGTGATCAACTCGGGCGACGTGCCGACCGAGGAGCAGATCAACGACGGCATGGCGGGCGTCCTGTGTCGCTGCACGGGTCACATTAAGGTCAAGGAAGCCATCCGGAACGTCACGCGAATGAAGGGCGGGGGCTGACGCGGTGGTATCCAAACCCGAACACGCCGAGCTCGCCGTCGTCGGCACGCGCCGCAAGCGGCTCGACGGTTTCGAGAAGGTATCCGGTCGCTCTGTGTTCACCGACGACATCAGGCTGCCGGGCATGCTGCACGGAAAGATCCTGCGTTCGCCGCACGCGCGCGCGCGGATCGTCAGCATCGACACGTCGAAGGCCGAGGCTCTGCCGGGCGTCAAGGTTGTCGTCACCGGTCGCGACGTACCCGACCTGATGCACAGCGAACATCAGCCGGTCATGGCGCCCGAGATCGTGAACTATATCGGCGAAGAAGTGGCCGCTGTTGCCGCGATCGATCTTGCGACGGCGGAGGACGCGCTGGAGCTGATCGAAGTCGAATACGAGCCACTCGAACCAGTATTCAAGTTGCGCCATGCACTAAAAAGCGATGCGCCACGCGTGCATGACTACGCGCCCGGTAACATCGGCCCGACGCACGAACAGGACTTCGGCGACCCCGACGCGGCGTTCGCCGCGTCGGACCTGATCGTCGAAGATGAGTTCAAGAGCCCGGTGCAGCACAACACGCTCGCCGAGTTGCACGTCGCACTGGCGGATTATTCCAGCCCGGACAAGCTGCACATGTATACGCCGACGCAGGGCGCGCCAATGTACAAGATGCAGCTGGCCGAGGCCTTCGGGATCATGGAGAGCCAGGTCAGGATCGTTTACGAAAACGTCGGCGGCGCGTTTACCGGCCGTGGGCGTGCGAAGCCGCACCACATCATCGCCGCGTTGCTGTCGCGCCGCGCCTGCCGGCCGGTCAAGATCAAGGCCTGCGCGGACGAAGAGTTCATCATGTTCCG
>JBLYYV010000016.1:0-9652 GCA_048550095.1 Gammaproteobacteria bacterium | reverse complement strand
GCTGCGTCCGTATAGGGCCATCTGCGGGCCGAGTACGACCTCGATGCGTTCGATGTCGATTAGTCGTGTGTTGATGAGCAGCGAGCCGCCGGAACTCGTGATCGATTCGCTGGAGACGTCGATTCCGTCCACCAGCAGCGCCACGTTCTGGCGTCCGCGCGTGGGCGACAGGCCGCGAACGGCGATGCGCGTATCGCTTTGCGCGAAAGATTCGTCGAATTGAATGCTGGTCGTGTACTTCGCGACGTCCGTTACGTTGCGAATGCCCTGGCGTTGGATCGTATTCGCGTCGAACGCCTTGACCGAGAGTGGAACGTCCTGCAGGTTCTCGGATTTCTTTCGGGCAGTAACGACGATTTCTTCTACTTGCGACCAGGCAACACCCGGCGCGAGCAAGAATACTCCGAGTAACGAAATCCCTATCGTCTTGATGGCGACGGAAATCGACTCGCGATGAGCATTGGTGGCCATCTCAACTCCCCTTTTGAGCGTCACTGCAATCGCTGGCGCGCGCCGGTTGCGATGCAATCCTCGGCGGCAGACAATACTAGTCATTTGGCGTCGCTCTATGCAATCAGGCGGCGGGCACTACTTCGGGGCGACGCCGTGTGATGGACGCAAATACTCAGGATGGCGCTCGGCTGGGCCCGATATGGCTGAACGCCGGTATCACCCGCCGGAATGCGCTGACCTATCTGTACGCGGCATTCTTCACGATCGGACTCGTCGCGGTCGTCAGCTTCATGCAACCGTACCTGCTCAGCAACAACCTGGGCATGGCGACGGAAGAAGAGGGTCGCGCGAGCTCGATCCTGCAGGTCAGCTACGAAATCATCGTGCTGCTGGCGGTCGGCCCGCTGGGGGCGCTGGCCGACCGCATCGGCCGCCGACCCATTTATGCGATGGGATTCGCATGGATGGGCGCATCGTTCATGCTCTTCCCGCTCGTGGAGAATCTGACTCAGCTGGTTCTTTGTCGAATGTTCTTCGGCGTCGGTTCGGCGTGCGTCACGAGCATGATGGCGACGGTCCTGGCCGACTACCCCAAAGAGCGGTCGCGGGGCGTGCTGCTGGGTGCGTCCGGAATCTGCAACGGATTGGGTGCGATTACGATGGTATTGCTGTTGTCGCAGCTGCCGGGTTTCTTTGGGGACATGGGCTACGATGCGCTCGAGTCGGGTCGCCTGACCTACTGGTTCGGGGCGGCGCTCGCCATCCTGTCCGCGGTGGTCGTCGCGCGCGGCCTGGCGTCGGGCAAGCCGGGAAAGCAGCATCACCGGACCAATTTGTTGAAACTGCTCGGCGGGGGGGCGCTGGCTGCCCGTCAGAATCCGCGTTTGCTCGTCGCCTGCATGGAAGCATTCGTCGCCCGCGGCGACCTCGTCGTCGTCAATACGTTCTTCGCGCTGTGGGCCAGGCAGGCCGGCGTCGCCGGAGGATTGACGCTCGAAGAAGCCGTCGCCAAGGCCGGCATGTTCGCGGCGATCATCAGCCTGGCGAACCTCTGCGGCGCGCCGTTCTGGGGCTTTGTCCTCGACCGCTTCGATCGACTGTCGGTTCTTGCCGGCGCGATGCTGACGGCGACGATCGCGTACGTCTGGGTCGGATTCTCGCCGGATCCGCTCGCCTTCGCGTTCATTCCGGCGGCGCTGCTGCTTGGCATAGGCGAGGGCGGTGCAATTCTGTCCGGGGCCGCGGTCATTGGCCAGGAGTCGCCGCAGGATATCCGCGGGTCCGTCGTCGGACTGTTCAATGTCTGCGGCTCGGTGGGGATTCTGACAATCGCGGGGGTGGGAGGCATTCTGTTCGACGCCTGGATGCCGGGCGCACCGTTCGTTTTCGTAGCCGGCGTAAACTTCGCGATCTTCGCCTGTGCGCTGGCGGTTCGGCTGCGCACCGGTCGACGCAGTCCGCAACTGGTCACCGGCTGAGCATCAGGAGAAAGCTGTGATAGAACACTCAGCGATGAAATTCAGGCTCGAACTTCTGATGGTCTGTTCGCTCGGCGCCGTGCTGGTCACGAGCAACGCAGTTGCCGGCGCCGGCGACATGACGGATCGCGACCTCGCCATTGAGGCCGTCGCTTCGTTCGGCGGTGAACTCAAGCAGGCGTTGACCGACGCCATGTCTTCGTCCGGGCCCGTCGCGGCCATCGACGTGTGCAGGTTACAGGCACCCGCGATCGCAGCCCGAATCTCGGAGCGCACGGGCCTGCGCGTGGCGCGGACGAGCGCCCGAACGCGGAATTCCGGCAACGCGGCCAGCGACTGGCAAATCGCGGTTCTGGACGGCTGGCAAGCGCAGCGCGCCCAGGGTGAGGATCTCCGCATGGCCGACTACTTCGAGCAACGGCCCGACGGGGGGTTTCGCTACATGAAACCGATCCTGACGCAGCCGCTGTGCCTGACTTGCCACGGTGCGGCGCTGTCCCCCGGCGTCGAGGCCGCGCTCGCCGAATCGTACCCGGCCGATCGCGCGACAGGGTACGCCGAGGGCGACATTCGCGGAGCCTTCGTCGTCGAGAGATGATCTTGCGTGTCTGAAAGCGGCGGCGATTTCATGCTATTCTGAACGATTACATTCAAAGTACTCGAAGCGGAGACAGTATGAAGATCGATGACAATTGCGTGGTGGCGGTGCACTACACGCTGACGAATGATCAGGGCGAACAGCTCGATTCCTCGGCCGGCCGCGAACCGCTCGAGTACCTGCATGGTGGTCAGGGCATTATTCCGGGCCTGGAACAGCAATTATCTGGCAAGGAAGTCGGTGACAAGTTCGTCGTGGAGATCAACCCGGAAGACGCCTACGGGGACGTGAACCCCGAGCTGGTCGGGCAGGTGCCGAAAAGCCAGTTTCCCGAGGGCACCGATATTCAGCCGGGTATGCAGTTCCAGGCGCAGGGCCCCAATGGCGAGGCCCAGCTGATTACCGTGAGGAATGTCGAAGAAGACACCGTCACGATCGATGGAAATCACCCGCTGGCCGGCCAGGTGCTGCACTTCGACGTCAGTGTCGAGAACATTCGGGCCGCGACCGAAGAAGAGATCGCACACGGGCACCCGCACTAGCGATCTGTCAGGTAAAGGCCGTCAAAGGCCGCGCGTGTCGGCGTTCTCGATGAGCTTTTCCTGATCGGCCTGTTGCTGGTCGCTCTGTTCTGCTCGAGCAAGTTTGTTCCACGCCTTTCTTTCCGGGCTGTCGAACAGGTAGCGCAGCGTTAACGACACGCGAAAAGGCCTGCCATCCGTCGCCTCGGTCTCGGTCAGCTTCATCCGAATCGTGTGCGGCCAGCGGTCCATATTCAGCGCGGTCGGCATCAGCGTTTTCTCGTTCAGCTGAATCTTGCCGGTGTCGATGCGCCAATCCGGATACTTCGCATGCAGCAAGTTGTAATACTTGCGCGCGAAGTCGCGCGCGGCGCTTTCATCGGAAAAATCCTGCGATGCTTCGATAAAACCGATCGTGTGAGTTTCGAGCGTCGTGGTCAGTCGCACCATGCCCATGTCCCCGGGCAGGACCGGATTCTCCGCGATTACGACGAGGTTTCCGCTCAGGCTCGGGCCTGAACGCGTTGCTTCCGTCATGGGATAGCGGTCGTTCAGTCGGTAGCCCATGAATTCGCCGTCATTGGCATCGGCGATTACAGTCGCCGGAATCGACACGATCGCGCCGATCAGCCAGGCTGCTAGTGAAGTTTTTCTCAACGCTGTTCCCCTTGTGACGGACTCGCGTAGCGGATTCTTGTAACGAATTCTGGCAGAACCGGCACGTCGGCGCACCGCCGGCCGGTGGGCTGGTATCACGAAGCTCCGTTGGTCAGAAGCGCGAACTCGACAACTGGACGTCCGCGTCGGCCCAGGCGTCGTCGAAGCGTTCCTCGATTGCGTATAGCTCTGCCGCCTTGTCCTGCGCTTTCAGCGCCTGCAACAGGCCGAACAGAGCGAAACCGTTGTTGCGGTTCTTGCGCAAGTCCTGCCAGTAAACCACCTCCGCTTCGGCAGGATAGCCACCGTCGAGCAGCATCGCGCCGAGATAGTGTCTGACCGGGAAGTACCAGTCCGGTGGTTCGTTATAGAGCAAGCTATCCTCCAGCCGCACCGCTCGATCCAGGCGCGCGATCGCGGCTTCGATCCGCCCGGCGTCAGCCGCAAGTTCCGCTTCGAGTATCAGTTCGGCGATCAGTAGCAGCGACGGCACGGGGCCGAAGCCGACAAATTGTTCGTCGGCGGCCGGATCACTCCGTATGGCGCGAAGTCGTTCCAGCTCGCTGGCAGCTTGCTTCGGCTTGCCCAGGTTTTTGTAGGCGAGTCCGCGCGCGTAGTGCCAGACGCCGTTCAGGTACAAAGCGGCTTCCGGCGGACGCGGTTCCGCAAGTGCTTCGTCCCAGCGGCCGAATCTCACCATCGTGTACATCGGCTGGGCGAGGAAGGTTTGATACAGGAGCCACGTGTCGCTGCCGAGGTCGGCCGGTACCTTCTCGGCTACCTTGCGCGAGGCTGCCATGGCCGCTTCGCTGCGACCCTGGAACATCGCGGACCAGGCGAGGAAGTGAACGTTGTGCGGATAGTAGCCGAGCGGATACAGGCCTTGCGCGCGGCACTGAGTGATGTAGCTTTCGTCCGCCGCGGACGCCTTTTGGTTGGCGGCATACGAATCACCGTAGCGACCGAGCCGCATGTAAATATGCGACGGCATATGCACCATGTGACCCGCGCCGGGCATCAACGCACCCAGCCGGTCCGCGCCGGCCTCGGCCCAGTCCGGGTGGCGCGCTTCCACGGCATGAATGTAGTAGTGCAGGGCGCCCGGATGTTCCGGGTCTCGTTCGATGACCGACTGCAGCGTTGCGACGAGTTCGTCGGTGTTGGCACGCGCGCGACCGTCGAGGTCCCAGTAGTTCCACGGGTTCAGATTCATCAGCGACGCGGCGTACAGGGTTGCGATGTCGAGATCGTCCGGGTACCTCGCGACGAGTTCGCCGAGTGCATCGCTGTACGCCTGGTCGAAGCGCGCCCGATCCGCTTCCGGATCGTCCGTGTAGCGCAAGGCGAGCGCATCGATCATGTCGCGCTCTTTCGCGCTGACGCGATCCTTGAGCGCGCTGGCATTTTGCATCGCCAGGTACGCTTGCGCCACGACGTCCGGCAGCATCGGCAGGTTCAGGTTCGGACCGAGTACGAGCGCCCAACCCCAGTGGGCCATCGCGTTGTCGGGGTCGAGGCGAACGGCTTCCTTAAATGCGCGCAGGGCTTCGGAGTGATTGAACCCGTAGGTCAGCCGCAAGCCTTGGTCGAAGTAATACTGAGATTCTTCATTGTCGGTCGTGACCGGGAAGTGGTGATCGCCGAGCCCTTCGAGTCGCGGCGCGATCTGCGTGGTTGCGGTGCCCGGATCGGCGTCAATCGCGCGCGGGTCGTGCACTTGTGCGTGCGTGCCCGAAATACTGATGACGAGCAGAAAGAAGCCGACGGCGACGCTGTTGCGTTTCTTGGTCATGGCATTGACTCCCGTGCCGAATAGCCCTCGATTATAAACGCGTACTGCCCAGGTCACCTGCACCATTCAGGGAGAACTCGCCGGCGTCGTCGAAGCGAATACGGCCCAGTACCGACATGCCCACGTCGACATAGCCATCTACTTCGTACCGCAACATGGCATTCGGATCGGACATGATGGATGTGATGATCGACACGGCCGACATGACGCCGATCGAGACGACGGCTTCGACTTCCTCGGAGCCGCGCGCCGGCACCGTGACGCCGTCGGATAGCTGACCGGTGGCGGCCGCACGATCTGCCAGTGTCAGCTCGAGCTGCCCGCCCTTGATCGGTAAATCGACGTCATTGGGATTGTCCAGCCGCAAGCGGCAGCGGAAGCGGAGATCGGTCATCGAGCCCGACTCGGGGAAGATCGAGACCAGGTTGATTCGCGGCGGCTGCAGATCGTCCTGCAGCAATGCGCAGCCATTCAACAACATAACCGCCAGGCACAGCGCGATGATTCTGGACGGGCGGGCGTCGGGCGCGGCTTTTGATTCGGGTTGCACTCGTAACTCCTATGGAAGGCGACGTGCACGCGATTCTGGGAGCGGGATAGCTCGCCGTCAACCGCCGCTGTAGCGCTGGCTCTTGAGCTCGTTGCGGTTCCGGCATGTTAGGATTTGGCGTTCACCGAGCGAGCAACCAAGCGATGTCAGGCAACAAAATCAAGATCAGGAACCCACGTACCGGCGAACTCGATTTCGAGTTCGAACGGCCGACGACTGAGCATATCGATGCGACATGCGCACGCCTGCGGGCCAATCAGCAGGCCTGGCAGGCACTCGGGATCCACGGGCGTCTCGCGGCACTCGGCAAGCTCGCATCGTCGCTGGAGCGACATCGAGCGGAGATCGACGATGCGCTCACCACCGATACCGGTCGGGCAATTCTCGCGAGCCTCGAAATCAGTTACCTGCCGTCGATGCTGGAGCGTATCGCGTTGCAGGCCGGCGACTTCACTGAAATCACCGAGCCTGTCGCCTCGCACACCTCGCCGATCATGGGCCGCGAGCAACTTGTGCCGCTCGGCCTCGTGCTGTGCATCAGCCCGTGGAACTTTCCGATTATCCTGTCATTCATCGACGCCGTACCGGCGCTTGCCGCGGGCAATGCGGTCGTGATCAAGCCCAGCGAGGTCACGCCCCGGTGGGTCGAGCCGATGCGCAAAGCCATCGCGGAGGTTCCGGAAGTTGCCGGGGTGCTCGACCTGGTGCTCGGCGACGGGGTGACCGGTGCTGAGCTGATCAGCCGTGCTGACGCCGTCGCGTTCACGGGCAGCGTTCGCACGGGGCGCAAGGTGGCGGTTGCGGCTGCGGAGAATTTCATTCCCTCGTTTCTCGAGCTGGGCGGTAATGACCCGGCGATCGTCCTCGAATCTGCCGACGTCGGTTACGCGGCAAACGCGATCATGTGTTCGGCGCTGAGCGCCAACGGCCAGGCGTGCCAGTCCCTGGAGCGTGCGTATGTGGCCCGATCGATTTATGACGAGTTCCTCGCGAAGCTCGTCGCCGAAGCGAAACGCTGGGAGATTAACTACCCGGATATCAATTCGGGCGCGATCGGGCCGTTCATCTATGCAGATCAGCCGGACGTCGTCGCGGCTCATCTGCAGGACGCTGTCGACAAGGGCGCCAAGATCATGGCCGGTGGAGAAATCATTGATCATGGCGGCCGCTGGATGCGTCCGACGGTCGTGACCGACGTCACGCACGAGATGGCGATCATGCGGGAGGAGACGTTCGGCCCGGTCATTGCCGTGATGAAGTTCGATACGCCCGAGGAAGCTATCCGGCTCGCCAACGACAATGACTATGGCCTGGCGGGCGCCGTGTTCGCGGGGACGACGGACGAAGCGCGTGCCGTGGCCCGGCACGTCAATGCCGGTGCGGTCAGCATCAATGACGCGCACCTGACGGCTTTCGTGCATGACCTTCCCCACCAGTCGTTTGGACTTTCCGGGCTCGGTCCGAGCCGATTCGGAATCGAGGGGCTGACGCGATACGCGCGTAAGAAGGCGTTACTCGAGAACGACTCCGGTCAGGCTTTGCTGCCGGCGACGACTATCTTCGCGGAATCGGCGTAGTCTCGATCCGGCCGATTGCTCAGTCGTTCAGTGACTCCCCGCAGTGCGGGCAGTACTTGAATCGCGAATGCGAGGCCTTCTGCATTTCGACGATATGCTGTAGCTCCTCGGCCGAGAAGCCAAGCTGGCGTTTCAGTTGCTCGAGTTCGTGTTTTTCCGAGAGATCGAGATTGCCGTCCTTCATCGCGTCCATGACGCGACTTCGCAGAATCTCACGACGATTCTGCAGTTCTTCCGAGAATCGCGCGGCCATGATGCCGGCCGGCAGGGCCATCGTACCGACGCCGAGGATCATGATTGCGATTGCGAGTAGACGCCCGGCGAACGTGATCGGTGTGATGTCGCCGTAACCAACGGTCGTCAGCGTCACGACGGCCCACCAGATTGCCTCTGCGACGTTTTCGAAGCGGCCGGGATGCGCCGCATTCTCGACCGTGAACATCAGGCATGCCGACACGATGATCAGCGTCAGCATGATCAGCAGCGCGCCGGCAATCGCGCTGGCCTCGCGCTGCAAAACGACTGAGAAGATTTTCAGCCCATCGAAGTAATGCGAGAGCTTCAACAGGCGCAGGAGCCTGAACAGGCGCAGGTAGCGGAGGTCGACCGGAATGAGCATCGACAGGTAGAAAGGTGCGATCGCGAGCAGGTCGACCAGCGCCATCGGCGTGACCATGTATTTCAGCCGCGCCATCCATGGCGGCTGGTCCTGCCAGCGTGGGTCTTCGGTCGCGATCCACACCCGGCAGCAGTACTCGAGTGTGAACACGGCAACCGAGAACAGTTCGAAGATCGTGAACAAAGGCGCATTCGGGATATAGATCGCCGGGTTCGCCTCCAGTATGACGGCGACGCCATTCGCGATGATCAGGGCGATGATGAACAGCATCAGGCCGTTGTTGCCGCGTGAGTGGCGGTCGTGGCCGGTCAACAGCGCGAATGCGGTCGTCCGCCAGGTCGTATTGGTCGCCATTACCGTCATGGATTATGTAATACCGGTATCGTTCGCTGGTGCGAACCTCAGCGGAGATATCGGCAGATTGCGGGCATTGCTTTAGCGCGCCTGCAATAGAGACGCGGGGTTACGCAGGGTCACCGGTAATCGACCGGTGCCAGTCCGGCTCGCCGTGGGAGTGGTGCTTTAGAGGTGGGATGCGAGGAAGCTGACGAGGTCCGTCGACGTCACGATGCCGACCAGGTTCTCATCCTCGTCGATGACCGGAACGGCATGCAGAGATCCCGTCGTCAATATTTTCGCTGCTTCGCGCACGTTGCTCGTACTCGGAATTGTGACGACTTCAGACTGCATGATCTGCGGTATCGAAAACTGTTGGTTCAGGTATTCATCGAGATCTTCATGGGTATCGCGCGGTTTGAAGCCGAATTCGAGCATGTCGGTCATGCTGATGATTCCGACGAGTCGCTTGCCGTCCACGACGGGCAGATGGTGCACGCGATAGTCGGCCAGTGCCGCACGCACGTCGCTGAGCTTCTGATCGATCTGTACGCTGCGCGGATGCGGTGTCATGACCTGACTCAGCGGGATATCGATACTCATTTCAGAACCTCACTTGGGGTTGGCTCACCACAGCATCGGTTTGCGAACCATCATATACAGCACGATCAGCGCACTGAGCGCGATAAGAGCCCACCAGATCGTCAGGCGTCGGTTCCATCGCGGCAGCGCGGCGCTATCCGGTTCTTCCTTGGCCATCCGGATCCAGCGTTTCATCAGCGGCCCGAACGCGATGCCCATGACGGTCAGGACCGTTGTCAGGATCAGGCTCGCGATGATCCACGAAGTATTCGTCGGCCATTTCCATAGCCACATCGTCATGCCGGCCATGACCGTGATGGCCCAGGCGGGAACCGCCATGTAGTCGTCGATCTTTTTTACGAGACGCAGGATATTGGCGCGGTGGTCTGAATCACCGTTGGCGGCCATCAGCCAGAACAAATGAGTAATGTTGGAGCCCAAACCGATGCAGGCGCCGACGATGTGAACCCATTTAATACTGAAATACAT
>JBLYYV010000015.1:0-5685 GCA_048550095.1 Gammaproteobacteria bacterium | reverse complement strand
TCCGCTTTGTATATGGACTCCTCCCGGTTAGCGAGGGGCTTAGCTCAGACATCAGACGCGTACGTATATTCGGCTTTCTAGCGGGGACGCTATCCCCCAGCCCTCAATGTATGCGCACCCCGGGTCCTCGTTGGGACGATGGGCTCGAAGCCCTCAAAGCGGAACAGGTTGTCCCGGGGCGGATAGCTTCTATCTGATCATGGCCTCTCGCTGAACTCGTGTTAATCGGTCGACTGATACTCAGGCCGCGACCGGGTAACGGCGGTATTCCGCCCCCCGCGTGAGCATCGCCCATGCGGTGCGCACGTTCTTGTTCGCCAAAGCCACCGCAGCTTTCCCATGCCCGCTGCGCTCGATCAGCGCCGCCAGCCAACGATCCTTGGCAGTCTTGGGTTCCTTCATCTTGTGCACGTAGGCCCGGGCACCCTGGATCAACACCGCCCGCAGCCGCTTGTTCGCGACTCGCCGGCTGATCCCCACCAGGTTCACCTTGCCACCGCTGCTGTACTGCTTGGGGGTCAGGCCCAGGTATGCCGAGAACTGGCGACCACTGGCGAAGGCTTCACCGGTGCCCAACGTGGCGAACAGCAGTACCGACCCGATCGGGCCGACGCCTTCCAGCGCCAGCAACCGTTCGCACGCCGGATTCTGCTTCACCAGCATTTCGATCTCGCCATTCAGGCGTTTGACGTCATCACGCAGATCGCACAACCGGCCATACAGCAGGTTCAGCGTCGGCCGGTACAGGTCCGGTAGCTCGTTCTCACCATCCTCGAGGATCGCCGGGATCTGCCGGTGCAAGGCCGCGAAGCCCTGCGGGATGACAACGCCGAACTCCATCAACAAACCGCGGATGTGATTGGATAAACCCGTGCGTTCACGAACCAGCAGTTCACGTGAACGCTGGATCGCCTGCAACCCCTGTTGGTCGACGCTCTTGAGCGGGGCTTCCTTCACGCTCGGACGGTTCGCCGCTTCAGCCACCGCCAGCGCATCGTTCTCATCCGTCTTGTGACCTTGGCGATAGGGTGTCACTGCCCGGGCCGGGATGATCTTGACCTCATGGCCATGGCGTTGCGCCGCGCGAGCCCAGTGATGTGCCATTGCACACGCTTCGAACGCCACCAGGCTGCGCTTCTGATTACCGAGGAACTCGGCGAACTTGCGCCGCGTCAGCGAACGGTTCGCCAGTTCCCGGTTCGTGTGCGACAGCACCGATACCTGGATCACGTTCTTTGCCAAGTCGACCCCAATTACGTTTAACTTGTTCATGTGTGGACTCCTCCTGTGAGCGTTTTGGTCAACACTCAACCTAGGGTTCTAGGTGGGAGGAGTCCATACATTGGGACGGAAGCGGGCGTCAGCGCCGCATCGAGGCGAACGGCAGCGTTCGGGCCTGATAACAGACATCAAGGCGCGACCAACACCGACACTGTCTGTCTGGTCAGACCTGGACTATTACAACCGGTAAGCGAGTCAGCAGGATTCCCACGGAAGCCTGCTCTAGGAAAGTTTACTCGCCACCAGTCTGTTCAGGCTGACACCAGACTCGGCCGCCTGAATCGCCAACGCGCGATGAGTCTCAGGTGGAACACGGACCATGAACTTGCCGCTGAACCGCCGGGCAGAGATCGGCTCGGGTACTTTCTCGTCGTTGGCGGCCATGTCAATGACACAGTTCCTGACGAGCTGGCGAATTCCGGAAAGAGCCTTTTCGGGCGATTTTTCTAGCCAGCTCAGACCCGGAAACTCTGCACATAGTCCAACGTGTTCCCTATCTTCCTCCGACCAGGTCACTCTGTACGTGTAGCGATCAATTTCTTTAGCCATCGTGTTCCTCGAGGTGTGCGATTGCCCGCAGGATCTGCCGCACCTGGTAAGGCTTGGCTTTGCCCTTGTCACTCTGAATATTTGCCCACGGTTCACCCTGCCACGGCGTCCTGTAGACTCGGTGGCTTGCGGTGCGGTGCCTCGGTTTACCGAAAAAATGATTGCATACCCTGACAAGCTCTTTAAAACTTATCCCTTTCGGGCTGCGCCTCATCTTTTCGACTATGTCATCGACTGACGCCACAAGAATGGTATCACTATTGATATTACCGTCAACCTTATCCAGCCATCAGGCTGGCGGATTCAGCGCGAGCCAGGAACATGCATAAGCTTGATTTTTCTTTGGATTTAGCCGCAGCAGCCGACTTGTAGTGACCACCGACAACATCCTGCTGTTCGCCCTCCTCTTCGCCGTCTTCGCCCTGCTGATCTGGGGGCGTTGGCGATATGACGTCGTCGCGTTCGGCGCGCTAATCGTCGGCGTGTTGATCGGTGTCGTTCCCTCCGCAAGCGCATTCTCCGGCTTCGGGCACCCGGCCACGATCATCGTTGCGCTGGTGCTCGTCGTCAGCAAGGGGCTGTCGAACTCCGGCGCGATCGAGCTGATCTCTAAGAACCTCGTCGACGCATCGCGCAGCCTGCGCACTCATATCGCGGTCATGGCGTCTTTCTCGGCCGCTCTGTCGGCCGTCATGAACAACGTCGCGGCGCTCGCCATGCTGATGCCGATCGATATCCAGGTCGCGCATCGCGCGAAGCGCAGCCCCGCGCTGACGCTGATGCCGATCTCGTTCGCGTCGATCCTCGGCGGCATGATCACGCTGATCGGCACGCCGCCGAACATCGTCATCGCGGAGTACCGCAACGAAGCGCTCGGCGCGCCCTACGGCATGTTCGACTTCACCCCGGTTGGCCTCGCCTGCGCGGTGGCCGGCCTGATCTTTCTCGTCGGGGTCGGCTGGAGATTCCTGCCGCAGGCGGCGGGATCGCAGGATGCAAAGACGGACCTGTTCGAGATCGACGAGTACATCGTCGAACTGCAGGTCGCCGAAGGTTCCGACGTGATCGGCAAGCGCGTTCAGGAACTCGACGACATCGCCGAGGAAAACGAAGCGGCGATCGTCGGCCTGATCCGTCGCGGCAAGCGCATGCCGGGCATGGCCCGACGCGAGGAAATTCGCAAGGGCGATACACTCGTGATCAAGGTCGATCCGGATCGCATCGACAGCCTGGTCGGCGCAGGTGGCCTCGAATACCTGCGCGGTAACGATGCCGGACGGCGCCTGTTGGCCGCCGAAGACCTGCACATCGCGGAAGTGGTGGTCCCGCCGGGCGCGCGCATCGTCGGTCGCTCGGCGCTGTCGATGCGTCTGCTGTATCGCTTTGGCATCACGCTGCTCGGGGTGTCGCGCCAGGGAAAAGAATTCAAGGAGCGCGTGCGCAAGCTGGAGATCCGCGAAGGCGACGTCCTGCTGCTGCTCGGGCCCGCCGAGCGTGTGCCGGAAGTCATTGCGCGGCTCGGCTGTCTGCCGCTGGCCGAGCGCGGCCTGAGTGTCGTCCAGCGCAGCCGGGCCTGGTGGACGGTCGGTATCTTCGCGGCCGCGGTCACCGCCGCAAGCCTCGGCTGGGTCTACCTGCCGATTGCGCTGGGCGCGGTCGTCGTCGTTATGGTCTTGCTGAACATCGTCCCTGTGCGGCAACTCTATGACTCGATCGAATGGCCGGTTGTCGTGCTGCTGGGGTCGATGATCCCGATCGGCGGCGCGCTCGAAGCCAGCGGGGGCACGACGCTAATCGCGGAAACCCTGTTAAAACTAACGGCCGGCGCGAGTCCGGCGGTCGTGTTGACCGTGCTGATGATCATCACGATGACGCTGTCCGACGTCATGAACAACGTCGCGACCGCGGTCATCACGGCGCCGATCGCGCTCGATATCGCGAATCGCCTCGCCGTAAACCCGGACCCGTTCCTGATGGGCGTCGCGGTGGCCGCGTCGTGCGCGTTCCTGACGCCGATCGGGCACAAGAACAACACGATGATTCTCGGGCCCGGCGGCTATAAGTTTGGTGACTACTGGCGCATGGGCCTGCCACTCGAGATTCTGATCATCGCCGTATCGGTGCCGATGCTGCTGCTCGTCTGGCCGTTGCACTAAAGCCCTTCGACGCGGTTGTCTCCGGGCTTACGGCGTTGACCGGTCAACCTGGCCTTCGCTGCCTGACGAACTCGCGATCGCCTGAAGGAACGTCGCGCCGTGACGCTCCAGCTTCACCCGACCGACGCCGGTGATATCGAGAAACTCGGCGTCGTTGCGCGGACGCCGCTGACTCATCTCGACGAGCGCGGCGTCACCGAACACGACATAGGGTGGAACGCCCTGCTCCGCCGCAATACTCTTGCGCAACTCGCGGAGTTCGTCGAACAAAGCGAGATCGCTGTCGCTGAGACCGACAGCCGAACGCGACTTCTTCTTGGTCGGTTTCTCGCGAAGGCGCGGCTTCGCCAGTTCGAGCGACATCTCACCCCGCAGCAACGGGCGCGCCTCGTCGGTCAATCGAAGCACCGAGTAGTTGGCGATGTCCTGCGTCAGAAAGCCGCGATGAATCAGCTGGCGCATGATCGACGTCCATTCGGCATCACTGCGGTCAGCACCGATGCCGTAGGTCGACAGCTTGCCGTGGCGCAGGTGGCGAATTCGATCGGTATCGGCGCCGCGCAGTACATCGACGACATGCTTGACGCCAAATCGCTGGCCGACCCGATAGACACACGATAACGCCTTGCGTGCGTCCTCGGTTGCATCGAATCGCTCCGGCGGGTTCAGGCAAACGTCGCAGTTGCCGCAGTCTTCCACGAGGTGCTCGCCGAAATAGCCGAGCAACACGCGGCGCCGGCACGTCAGGCTCTCGGCGAATGCGACCATCGACTGCAGCTTGTGAGATTCGATGCGACGGCGATCGTCGTCCGTCGTGTCGTCGATCATCCTGCGCGCCAGGACGACGTCCTGCGCGCCGTATAACAACAGCGCCTCGGACGGCAGCCCGTCGCGGCCGGCGCGCCCCGTCTCCTGGTAGTAACCCTCGATGTGTCGCGGCATATCGTGATGCACCACGAAGCGCACGTTGGACTTATCGATACCCATGCCGAACGCGACGGTCGCGACGACGATCAGGATATCGTCGCGCAGGAAGCGCTCCTGCACGTCGCGCCGCACATGCGCCGCAAGGCCGGCGTGGTAGGCCGCGGCCGACATCCCCTGCAACTGCAGGTACTCGGCGACTTCCTCGACCCGCTTGCGCGACAGCGCGTAGACGATGCCCGCCTCGCCCTGCTGGGTTGCGAGGAAGCGCGTCAGCTGATCCTTTGGCCGATGTTTTTCGAGCACGGTATAGCGAATGTTGGGCCGGTCGAAACTCGTAACATAGCGGTGCGCTTCCTGCAGACCGAGTATGCGCACGATGTCGTCGCGGGTTTGCGGATCGGCGGTCGCGGTCAGCGCGATCATTGGTACACCCGCGAACAACTCGCGCAGCGCGCCAAGCTGCGCATATTCGGGACGGAAATCATGGCCCCACTGAGAAACGCAGTGCGCCTCATCGATCGCAATCAATGCGACATCAATCTCGCGAAGCCGATCGACGAAGCCGTTGCTCATCAGTCGCTCGGGTGCGACGTACAGCAGATCGAGTTCACCCGCATGCAACCGCGCCAGCGTCCGACGCGCCTCATCCGCTTCCATCGACGAGTTGTAGCAGGCCGCGCTGACGCCATTCTCCACGAGCGCATCGACCTGGTCCTTCATCAGGGATATCAGGGGTGACACCACAATCGCGACGCCCGAGCGATGCAGAGCG
>JBLYYV010000014.1:0-3075 GCA_048550095.1 Gammaproteobacteria bacterium | reverse complement strand
GGCATCAAGCGAACCTATTCGCCGGAGGACGTCATTCGGCTGCGCGGCTCGGTGCAGGTCGAGCACACGCTGGCGCGCCTCGGCGCCGAGAAGTTCTGGGAGCTGATCAACGGCGACGAAATCATCACGGCGCTCGGCGCGCTCACCGGCAACCAGGCGATCCAGGAGATCCAGGCCGGCCTGAAGGCGATCTACTGCTCGGGTTGGCAGGTCGCCGGCGACGGCAACTCGGCCGGTGAGATGTATCCGGATCAGAGCCTGTACCCGGTCGACTCGGTGCCGAAGATGATCGAGCGGATCAATAACGCACTGTTGCGCACCGACCAGATTCATCACATGAACGGCGACGACAGCATCGACTGGATGGCGCCGATTATTGCCGATGCCGAAGCGGGCTTCGGCGGTAACCTGAACGCCTTCGAGCTGACCAAAGCGATGATCGCGGCCGGCGCGGCTGCGGTGCACTTCGAGGATCAGCTCTCGTCCGCGAAGAAATGCGGCCACATGGGCGGCAAGGTGCTCGTCCCGACGCAGGAGGCGATCAACAAGCTCATCTCCGCGCGCCTCGCAGCCGACGTATCCGGTGTGCCGACGGTACTGATTGCGCGCACCGACGCCAACGCGGCGAACCTGCTGCAGGCGAATTACGATGAGCGCGATCACAAGTTCCTGACCGGAGAGATGTCATCGGACGGGTTCCACTACGTGAATCCGGGCATCGAGCAGGCAATCGATCGCGGCTTGTCCTACGCTCCGTACGCGGATGTGCTCTGGTGCGAGACCGCGCGGCCCAACCTGGACGAAGCGCGCCGCTTCGCCGAGGCGATCCACGCGAAGTTCCCGGGCAAGATCCTGTCGTACAACTGCTCCCCGTCGTTCAACTGGCAGAGCAATCTCGACGAGAAAACGTTGCGCAACTTCCGCGAGGACCTCGGCGCAATGGGCTACAGGTACCAGTTCATCACCCTGGCAGGCTGGCACAATCTCAACCTCGGTATGTTCGAGCTGTCGCGCGCGTACAAGGCCGACGGCATGTACGCATATTCACAGATGCAGCAGCGCGAGTTTGCCAACGAGGAACATGGTTTCCGTGCAGCGAAACACCAGGCCTTCGTGGGCACGTCGTACTTCGACGCGGTGCAGACGGTCATCTCTTCCGAGTCTTCGACGACGGCCATGAGCGGCAGCACGGAAGAGGAGCAGTTCGACGACGCCGCCAGCGGCTGACGGCCGGTAGCAGCGTCGCGGGGCTGAGCAGCGGCTCGGCGTTTCGCCCCGATTCAGGCGAACGGCAATTCGGTGATCGAGATGACCGCCTGAGGATCATTCGCGGCCCCGTCGGGGCCGCGGAATGGATTCGTCGCAGCCCAGCACTTATTATCGCCGCTCTTCGCGGGCCCTCGGGTACGGGCCGCGATTCTGCATATTCCAACACTGACCGGTTGCGGTTCCGCCGGGAGCCTGCCGGCCGCGGCGACTGACGTATGTCCAAAGACAAAACGATCCTGCTGTTTGGCCTGGTGACCTATGGCATGGGCCAGTCCCTGCTGTATGTCATCTTCGGCCCGCTCGCCCGCGACCTGGGTCTCGCCGAATGGCAGTTCGGCGTGTTGATCTCCGCGTCAAACGTCGCGATCGTGCTGTTTTCGCCCATGTGGGGCAGGGCGAGTCAGTCGCGCGGGCGTAAGACGATCTTCATCGTCGGGCTGGTCGGCTACGCCGTCGGCTATGCGGCGCTCGCCTTCGGCATTCAGATCGGCATGTGGGCGATTCTCACCGCGACGCCGCTGTTCTTCGCACTTCTCGCAGCGCGACTCGTCTACGGCGTCATGGCGTCTGCCATATCGCCGGCGGCGACAGCCTACATCGCGGACACGACGGATGAAGCCAACCGCGCCGCGGGCATGGCGCTGGTTGCCGCATCCGGCGGTATCGGTACGATCCTGGGTCCGGTGCTCGGCGGCTTGTTGGCATTGATCGGCCCCGTCGTACCGATGTATACGGCTGCAGGCCTTGCCATCGTCGCGGCGCTGCTGAGTGGTGCGAAGCTGACTGAGCCGACGCGCCACGCCGATCTCGACTCGGGTGCGAATGTCAGTGTGTTCGATGCGCGCATATTTCCCTACTTGTTCGGTTGGTTCATCATTTTCATGGTGTTCACCGGCATCCAGACCATCACGGCCTTTTACATCGAGGATCGCCTGGGTTTCGAAGACAGCAGCGACGTTACGGCCGTCACGAGTATCGCGCTGTTCTGCATGGCGATCGTCACGCTCGTCGTACAAATTATCGTAATGCAGGTCTGGAAGCTCAGTCCGACATTCCTGCTCCGCACATCCTTCCTGTTGTTCGGTGCGGTGCTCGTGGTGTTCGCCTTATCCGACGGCCTGATGATGTTTTACCTGTGCTTCGCCGGCATGGGTCTGGCGTTTGCGATGGCCGCGCCGGGACTTAATACCGCGGCGAGCCTGTCGGTCGAACCCCGGGAGCAGGGCGCCGTCGCCGGCTGGCTGTCATCGGCACCGGCGTTCGGCATGATCTTCGGTCCGGCACTCGGCGGTATCCTGTTCAATTATTCGGCGGCCGTGCCGATGCTGACCGGCGCTGCGTTATCGGTGCTGATGGGCATCGCCTTTTTCTTCATCCGTATTCCCGATCCGGCTGTGGCCGCCACCGCCGATGCCTGAGCGAGTGCTGATCTTCGGCGCGACCGGCGGCACGGGCAAGCACCTCGTGCGGCAGGCGCTGGATCGTGGCATGCACGTCACGGCGTTCGTGCGGGATCCGACGAAACTGGATATTCAGGATAAGAATCTGCAGGTCGCGCTCGGTGACATGCTGGATGCCGAGTCGGTCGATCGGGCGATGGCCGAAGGGTTCGATGCGGTGCTCTGCGCTGCCGGTATCTACCAGAGGGAATACAAGACGGACTTGTCGGACGGCACGAAGAACATTCTCGCCGCGATGAAGGCTCATGGCGTGCGCCGGCTGCTCGTCGTATCGTCGATCGGCGCCGGCGACAGCAAGGGTCAGGGTGCGTGGTGGGTGAAGGCGTACTACCGGTATATGCTCAAG
>JBLYYV010000013.1:0-4107 GCA_048550095.1 Gammaproteobacteria bacterium | reverse complement strand
TCGTCGTCGCCCGCTGTCACAACCACGTCGAGATCTTCCACGGTAATGCCAAACAACGGGATGAGCGCGGCCGCGTTCTGCAATCGCGCGCCGCCGCCCAGCGTCGGTGCGTCGCGCGTGCCACCGACTTGTACGTCGACCTGTAACGCGCCCCGGAGATTCTCCGTCGGGACATATCGATCCACGAATGCTCGCAACTCTCCGATATCGGGCACCTTCGCGCGCAGGTTTCCACGCAGCGCGCCGTCCGGTTCCAGTGGCGATTCGAGCCGCGCGTCGACACCGGCCTCCAGGCCGAAACTTCCGGTCACTGACCCACTGAGTTCAGCGGCCTGGTTGTCGGCGACCATGCGTAACTCGACCTTCGTCAGGCGGGTATCAAACTCGTCGTCGACGAGCATGTCGTCGATACCGGATTCGAATGCGATGCGAGTATCGGCTTGCTGCCAGTCCACGACCGCGCGAAACGCCTCGGCTTCGCGCTCGAGAGACAAAGTTGCGTTGGCCTCACCTTCGAGCGAGACCTCATCCCCGATCCAGACGTCGAACGCCTCCAGCGGGAACCGCGCGAGTTGGGCGCCCGCGACGAGACGGCCGTCGCGCGACTCGAATGCGTCGATGCAGATGCTCGCCGGCTCGCTGTCCCAGCAGCTGGCCGACACGTCGACTGCACCGCCCCCAGACGACACGCTAATTGCTTCACGTAACCGCCACGCGCCGATCTCCGTATCGATCGTCGCTGCGCTGATGCGCTCATCCAACTTCGTGCCATCCCACGAACCGTCGACGTTGAAATTTGTCTCGACCAGGCCGCCGGACAGATCCACGTCGAGCGCATGCGCTGCGATCGTACCGCTGCCGTCAACGACCAGGTTACCGAGCGCCTGCTCGCCAACCTCTATACCTTCCGCGCGGGCGACGAAGTCGACGCCGGCGTCAATGTCCGCCTTGCCGACGACGCGCACACGCTCGAGCGACTGACCCATGAAACCAATCTCCACGCCCGTGAGGTCGGCTGAGATGCGCGGCGCCTCCCGGGTACCGGTCAGCGATCCGCTACCGCGAAGTTGGCCGGACAAGCCCGGCCACAGCGACGGCAGGTCGGGCGCATCGATGTCGAACGATCCCGCCAGGTTCGGCTTCCCCGTGACCTCGAGATCTATACGGTTCATCCCCGCGCTTAGCTTGGCGAACGCGCGATCGAGCGCACCGTCCACCGCCAGCACGTTGGCGGACCCGCTCAGCGACGCGCCGCGAAACTCACCTTCCAGGAATGGCACCGTCAACGCCAATCGCTCGGGCCAGCGGGCGTCGACCTCGGCGTCAAAATTCAATCGACCTTCGTAGCCCGGCACCAACACACCCGGATCGAATTCTCGACCCACGGCTTTCAGCGCAACCACCGGCGGTTCACCGAAGGCGACCGAGCCCTCCGCCTGCAACCGGCCGCCAAGGCCATCGATATCGAGCGCGTCGATCACCAGCCGCTCGTTATCGCCGTGCGCCCGCAGGGATAGCGCCGCACGCTGTGCTTCGTCGCGCACAAGCTCGGTTGCCGCCGTCACGCGATAAGCGGCCTGCGACGCCTCGACGTCGGCTTCTCCATCCCGGATGACCAGCGCTCCGAATTCCTGCTCCGGCAACGTCAATTGCTCCCAGCTCAACTGCGCCGAGATCGTCGGCGCGTCGACGAGATCCAGGATTGTCCCGCTCGCGTGCAGCTGCTCCGGCAACTCGACGACGTGCGTGAATTCGAGGCGCTCGAGCGTCCCGTCGAAATCGCCGCGCCCGCGAATACCGGTGGGCGCATCGACCCATTCGACGAATGCCTTGATCGGGACCGCCGGCGACAAATGCACGGTGCCCTGCAAACGGACGTCGGCATCGATCGGCGTTTCGTCGATGCGCACCGACTCGACATGCGCGCGATCGACCGCGACGATGCGTCGGGTCAGTTGGCCCAGATCGATATCCACGCCGATGCCGGTGGCGACGACATGAAGCTCATCCTGACGATAGTCGATGCGCCGTGCCGCCAGACCGTTCTTAAACGAACCGTCGACACCTTCCACCGTCAGCTGTCCGGGCAGGAATCCGGCACCGAAGCCGATCAGCGCGATTGCACCGCTGGTCGACCCCAGCAGGTAAGCGGCGCTGCCGATCAGAATCGCGAGCAACGCGACGCACAGAATTGCGATACCCCTGATCACAGGTCCGGGCCCAGCGTAATATGTATGCGCCAGTCGTCCGGCGCATCGTCGGCCAGCGGCACGGCGACATCGAAACGAATCGGGCCGAGCAATGAGAACCAGCGCACACCAATGCCAACGCCGGCCTCGAGATTCATGTTGCTGAAACTGTTGAACGCGTTACCGACGTCGACGAAGGCGGCAACCGCCCAGTTCTCGCGTACCAGCTGATCGATTTCATAGCTGGCGACGGCGAGGTGCGTACCGCCGATGACGAGTCCGAGCTCATCCTTTGGTCCGAGTGACTTGAACTCGTAACCACGCACGCTGACGTCGCCACCGGCGAAGAACCTGACGGACGCCGGAAGGTCGTCGAATTCGCTTTTGGCCGTATAACCGAGTTCGGCCCGCGCGAGTGCGCGCGCGCCGGGCCACAGTTTGTGCACGAACTTGCCGAACGCCTTGACCTGCAGGAAGCTGGTGTCCGACAGCAGTGGTTCGACGGCTCCGCTGAAGGATACGTTGGCTTTCACGCCGCGCAACGGTCTCGGGGGCCCGCGTTCCATCGTGTGCTCCCAGCTCACGCCGGGCACAAACAACGTGCTGCTGCCCTCGTCGAGGCCGACGACCCATTCCTCGTAGCCAAAATCGACGAAATACGTCCGCAACCAGTTAATCGTCTGGCGACGATACATCTTCGCGCCGATCTTGTAGGTTTCGCTGTCGGCGGAAGCATTGTCCTCACGCTTATAACCGGTGTCGAAAGCCAGCCAGTTGTTGCGCGGATCGTTCAGCGGCAGGGTGTACTTCGCCCCCGCCTCCGCGATGACCTCGGACCAATTGGCGTTGATCTCGAACTGGTGACCCTTCTTGTTCAGGCGCCGGTGCAGGAAACCGGCGCGCAGCTTGATGCCAACGTCCGTACCGAATCCGACGCCGCCCGTGTAAGTTTTGTGCTTGGCGGCATTCATCCTGATATTGACCGCCACGTCGTAGTCCGGGTCACCGTTCGGCGTTGTGCGAATGTCGACACCGAGGAAATAACCCGTCCCGAGCAGATCCTCGTACAGCCTCGTGATCAGTATCGATTCGTAGGGCTGGCCTGCTTCGAAGTCGATGTAAGCGCGGGCGAGCTCGGAACTGACGACATCCTGGTCGATCGTAACCTCGCCGAAGACATAGCGAGGGCCTGTATCGAAAGCGATGACAATGTCGGCAACGAGCTCATCAGGGTAGACGTCGATGCGACTCAGAACGAAGCGACCGTCGAAAAAACCCCAGCGATCGGCGACGCTCGAGAACCGCCGCTTGAAGGCTTCGTAATCCGCATGATTGAGTGGTTGACCTGCCTGCAACGGAACGTTACTACCCAGTTTCATGAAGCCCGGCAGCTCGGCACCCGCGCCGATGACCCTGACGTCTACATCGCGGATCGAGACCGGCTCGCCGGGGTCGATCGTCAACTCGACCGACCAGCAGTCGTCACCGGACGTGAACTTCTTTTTGACCTTTGCGGAGTAATAGCCGAAGGCCTCCAGCGCGGTGCTCACATTTTTCTCTGCCTCGCGGTAGAGTCGCCGAACGCGCCAGGACGGGGCGTCGCAGCTCTCGTCGTCGATGCGCAGATGCGCCATAACGTTGTCCCGAAGCGCGCCCTCTACGCCGGTTACGACGAGTCCGGGCGAACCGCTGTCCGCGCTCGCGGGCGAGACGACGCCGACCATGACGACCAGGAATGCGGCTAAAGACGACCCGGGTATTCGGGAATTGAGGCGCTTTCGAGCAGACGTGGCGCGGGATTCGCGATTCTCGTTAATGGAAGGTTCACACACCGGTGCAAAAATACCACCGATCGGGCACTCCGCGCCGATTACGTTGCCGCCGAGGCAACGCCTCCATTCAACATTTTGTTAGACTC
>JBLYYV010000012.1:0-2611 GCA_048550095.1 Gammaproteobacteria bacterium | reverse complement strand
GCATGACCACGGGCATGATCATGGTCACGACCATGGGCACAGCCACGACCATGGCGACAAACATGGCCATGGCAAGAAGGACGATCACGGCCACTGACCCCGTTTGTTCGGTCGGCGAGCCGCCGTTCAGCGGTTCGTCAGGCCCAGTTCGTCCAGGATGAACGCGTACTGCATCGCGAGTTCGCGATTAGCCCGGAAACGCCCGCTCTGGCCGCCGTGGCCGGCATCCATGTTGATGTGAAACAGCAGGCGGTTGTCGTCGGTCTTCAGCGCGCGCAGCTTCGCCACCCACTTGGCGGGCTCGAAATACTGCACCTGGCTGTCCCATAGACCCGTCGCAACGAACATCGCCGGATAATCTTGTGCGGTGACGTTGTCGTAGGGTGAGTACGACAGAATATAGTCGTAGTAGGGTTGCTGCTTCGGGTTACCCCATTCGTCGAACTCGCCGGTCGTAAGCGGGATCGACTCGTCCAGCATCGTCGTGACGGCATCGACGAACGGGACGTCAGCGACGATGACCCGATACAGGTCGGGGCCGAGATTGGCGACGGCGCCCATCAGCAGCCCGCCCGCGCTGCCGCCCGCTGCGATGACCTTGTCGGGATGCGCGTAGCCCTTATCGACGAGGAATCGCGTTACGTCGATGAAGTCCGTGAACGTATTCATCTTGTTCAGCAACTTGCCATCGTCGTACCAGCGACGGCCCAGTTCCTGGCCGCCGCGAACGTGGGCAATCGCATACACGAATCCGCGATCCAGCAGCGACAGGATGTCCTCGTCAAATTCCGGATCGGTCGAGTAGCCGTATGCGCCATAACCCCACTGATATAGCGGCGCGGAGCCATCGGCCTGAAACCCGTTGCGGTAGACCAGCGTCACCGGGATGCGCTCGCCGTCGCGCGCGTCCGCCCACAGTCGTTCGGTCCGATAGTTGTCGGCATCGAAGCCGCCGAGTACCTCATCCTGCTTCAGCAATTTCCGTTCGCCGGTCTCGATATTCAGGTCATAGATCGTATCCGGCGTTGTCAGCGAGCTATAGCTGTAGCGCAGCCAGGCCGTGTCCTGCTCGGGATTGTCGTCGATGTCCATCGTGAACGCGGGCTCGCCGGACTCGATGGGGAAATCCGTCTCGCCGTCCCAGGACATGACGCGCAGGCGCCGCAGCCCGTCGCGGCGCTCGGCGATCGCGATGAAGTCGCGGAAGGCATCGAATTCACCGATGTAGACGTTCGCGTCATGCGGGACGAACTCGACCCAGTTCGTTCGCTCGAGCGTGTCGCCGTCGCGGGCCGTCATGAGTCGAAAGTTCTCGGCCTGCCAGTTAGTGCGGAAGATCCAGCGCCCGCCGACGTGATCGGCATCGTATTCGTGGCCGCGCTCGCGTGCATGCAGGATTTTGAATTCACCGTCCGGTTCATCGGCCGCCAGGTAGCGCACCTCGTCGGACAACGTGCTGGCGAGGTGAATGACGATGTATCGATCGTCGCCCGTATGCCCGACCGACATGTAGAAACTATGGTCGGATTCCTCGTACACGGTTTCGTCGTCCGCGATGTCCGTGCCGAGCCGGTGCTTTCGAACGCGCACGCCGAGGAGTGTCGTCGGGTCGCGCTCGATATAAAAGAGCGTCTCGTTGTCCGCGGCCCACGCCAGCGACGACGTGTTGCCGGGGATCCGGTCGGGCAGGGTCTCGCCGGTGGTCAGGTCCTTGAAGCGGATGGTATAGAGCCGGCGGCCGGCGGTATCTTCGGCGTACGCGATCAGCCGGTTGTCGTAACTGACGTCGTAGTTGGCGATGCTGTAGTAGTCGTGCCCGTCTGCCAGCGCTGCTTCGTCCAGCATGATCTCCTCGGGCGCATCGACCGAGCCCTTGCGTCGCGCGAGGATCGGGTATTCCCCGTCCGGCTCGAAGCGCTCGTAGTACCAGTATCCGCGCTGGCGGGCCGGCACCGACGAATCGTCTTTTTTCATGCGGCCCACCAGTTCGTCGAACAGTTCGTCCTGCAGTCCCTGCACGGGCGCGAGTTGGGCGTTCTTGTATTCGTTCTCCGCGGCGAGGTAGGCGAGAACGTCCGGGTCCTCGCGCTCGTCGTCACGCAGCCAGTAGTAATCGTCGACGCGGTCGCCGTGTGGCGATTCGACGGTATACGGGCGGGTGGCCGCCAGCGGCGGGTTCGTGTGATTCATACGCGGAGCGTCGGACGTTGATGGGGGCCGTTCGTTGCAGCCGGCGACGAACAGGACGGCGGTGGTCAGGCCGAGAATGTGGTCGCGGTGGCTCACTTCACGCGCATGATACCCGCTGGCGTCGTCGGACGTACGCCCGCCGGCACGTTTTTCTGCTAAATTCCACGCTCGTGAACAGCTGCCGGGGGCAGTATAGCGATGGCGACCTTGGCCGACCTGGAAGAGCAGAAACGCGAACTCGAAGCGCGCCTCGACGCGGGCGACCTGACGGCGCAGGCTGCGCTCGCGCGCGTCGACCGGGCGATCGCGGCGCGTCGGCTGAAGATTCAGCACAGCCGCAAGCGCGTTGCCGCGGCGCAATCCGCCGTTGCGGCCGGGATGCCGGCCGACGATGCGCGCAAGCCGAACAAGCGCGCGCCCG
>JBLYYV010000011.1:0-6423 GCA_048550095.1 Gammaproteobacteria bacterium | reverse complement strand
TTCCTGTGGACGGATGGGTTCCTGTGGACGGACGGGTTCATGTGGACCGACGGCTTCCTCTGGACCGACGGGTTCCTGTGGACGGATGGGTTCCTGTGGACGGACGGGTTCATGTGGACCGACGGCTTCCTCTGGACCGACGGGTTCCTGTGGACGGACGGGTTCATGTGGACCGATGCGGTAGCAAATTTCCTGCCGCTGTATTCAGTCTCGAGCCAGTCGGTCGATCTCGACGACGACTAGGCCTGAACCGACAATCCGACGAAAAAGGGGGCAGCCTGCGCGAGCGGGCTGCCCCTAACTTTTGGCTGACGGTGGTGAAGCGGCCTGCGTGCTGAGGCATTTCAACGATCGTCACGCTCTCGATCGATTCGATCCCGGCATCAGGATCCGCGAACACGATCAGCTCGCCGGCCGGATAGGCTTCGGCGTGGATGTAGGAGATTTGCTTGAGCTTCAGCGCGCCTTCCATCGCGATCGGGTGCAATATGCCGCGGCCCAGGAACAGCGCGTAGTGCTTGTCGGCAAAACGCTCGGCGATATGTACCGCTTAGCCTGTTGCAGTCAGCCTGCACACGGTGCCCGCTTCCCCGCTAATCCGGACGCTCTGCCATCGGGTAAACTGGGATCAAAATCCTCGAAAGCATTGCCGAGCGGATCGCGACCCGCCGCGCTCTGGTTCGAGACTGGAGCGCATCATGTCATTCTGGAAAAGCATCTTCGGATCGAGCGGCTCGAATAGCATCGACTTCGAGGGCGAGTCGTACCCGGTCTTCTCCGGCCGGAACAAGTTCTTCGACGAGTGTCGGTTCATCGGCAAGGCCGCCTACCGGGTGACATACGGAAACTACTGGACGGTGCTGCGCGCCGGTCACGACAAGGGGATCCTGGACTGCAACGCAAAGATCGTGTGCAAGGGCTGCAACGCGCCGCCCCCGTTTTCTTTCTTGATTGCTCTCGACACGGACGATTTGCCTTCGACGAACTGCCCGAGATGCGGTTCGGCCACGGGATTCATTGTCTGGAACGGAGAAGCCATGAGCATGGCCTCCGCGATCGGCAAAGGCGATATCGACACGGTCAGGTTGATGCTCAGGCGCGGCGTACCCTTAAACGAGCCGGACGATTACGGCTGCACACCCCTGATGTATGCCGCAGAGTATGGCAAACGTGACATCTTCGAGTGGTTGCTGCGCCGGGGCGCCGATCCCGACTTTCAGACAGAAGACGGATCGACCGTGCTGATGGCGGCCATGTCGGTGTACACGGACCCGGAAATAGTCCGGGCGCTACTCGACCGGAATGTAGCCATCGACGTGCAAACGAGTTCGGGCTGGTCCGCATTGATGTATGCGGCCAAAGAGAGTCAATACGAGGTCGTTCGGGAGCTGCTGGACAGGGGAGCGGCGACGGACCTGAAGAATCAGAATGACGAGTCGGCCTTGACGATCGCCCTGAACGGGGTTGGTACGGAGCTGGCCGACATGCTGATCGATGCCGGCGCGGCAGTGAATCAGCAGGACAAGAAGGGCTGGACCGCGCTGATGCTCGCAGCCGATCAAGGCCACGCCGGGATCGTTGCGAAGCTGCTGAAACGCGGCGCCGATCCGAATTTGGAGACGAAAGACGAGCGCGTCGAAATTGTTACCTTACGTCAATCGGGCACGGCGGGTCAGTCGGCGCTGACGCTTGCAGTGCAAACTGGGACGACGATATACGACGACAGCGATTACCGCGAGATCATCGATGCATTGCTGGACGCCGGCGCAGATGTCAATCACCGGACCGGAAACGGTTGGACCGCGCTTTGGACGGCGGTCTGGCAGGGCCACACAGAGATCGCATCGAAGCTGCTGGAGCGCGGCGCCGTGGCCGGCCCGAAAAGCAAGGTCGGTGGTGCAGTGCTGCCGCGAGCGATCTTGGGCGAGCACGACGACCTGGCTCGGGCACTTCTCGACGCGGGCGCCGACGTCAAAGAGTTTGACGACGATGGGTGGACACCTGTCATCGCAGCTGCTGCGCGCGGGATGACCGGCCTCGCAGAGCTGCTCCTGGACCGAGGCGCGCCGATCGATGGCGTCAACAAGCATGGCGCGAGCGCTATCGGCCGTGCCGCCTCGAATGAAGATGCAGAGACGTTCGCTCTGCTGGCCGAGCGGGGCGCGACTGTCGATCTCGACAGCGACGATGGCATGACCGCTGTCCTGTTTGCCGCCGAGCGCGGGCAAACGCAGTTTATCGAGCGCCACCTCAGCATGTCCGCCGAGTCGCCGCTGAATGTAGAGCTTGCTGGCAAAGCGCTGCGTATCGCCGCCGCGTTCGGCAATGACGAGATCGTTCGCTCGCTTCTGGATCATGGTATTCCGGTAGACAACAGGGACGTTGAAGGACTCTCGGCGCTGATGTACGCAGCCAACAGCGGTCAAACCGTCATGGTCGCGGCCCTCCTGGACCGCGGGGCAGCTCTGGATGCTCAATCAGACGATGGCTGGGCGGCGCTCATTCTCGCCGCTGAAAAGGATCATCGAGATACCGTTGAGGTTTTGATCGAGCGGGGCGCAGCGATCGATACGTGCATCAACCAGGGCTGGAGCGCGCTGATGTTCGCCGTCAATGACGATCATGCGGACATCGCCAAGCTGCTCCTGAAGAACGGAGCGGATCCAAATCGACAAAGCGATGAGGGAAGAACCGCGCTGATGATCGCGGCCGAACGCAACGACGTCAATCTCGTCCGTTCGCTTCTGGACCATGGAGCGAGCGCGGACCAGGAGGACTCCGAAGGTCGAACAGCCCAGGAACTCGTTAGAGAAGAAGGCCACTACGAACGCTACAAAGCGGTCCAAAAAGCATTGGCCCGCGCGTCCTCCAGGGACAAGACCGCACCTGCCAAAGGAGAAGAGCCGCCGGGCGCTTCCGAACCGGATGAACATCTCGAAACGGACGTGCATGGCGATTCACAGCGTTTCGACCTCGTCGACAGGAAGATCCTGCAGACCGATCCAGGCGAACACGGCCAGTATCTCAAACAGCTGTTCGATCATGTCCGGACGGAATTCCAGACATCGCCGTTTAAATATGAAGATCTACCCCCAGCGCCGAGCGGCTTGGCAGATTTCGGCCTTTTCGATGAAGACGACACGTTCGAGGTCATCGAAGTCGGGTCCGCAGCCGACCGTGACAAGAGCCCGTTCCTTGAGGAACTGCAGGAGGTCGGGTTCATCGTGCCAGCGGGGCCGATGAAATTCATGCTGACGGATGTCGGGCGGGTTAGCTCGATCGTCGTCGACGGAACCGATTCCAGCGGTTACCTCGTGTTCGACTACTCCGAGATGGACTCGTTGTACGGACACCAGGCGTTCCGGGAGATCAAGAAGGGACTACAGGGGATAACCGGAATGTGCGCGTTTCATGATGGTGATGTCTCAGCGTCGGTACTGGAGGACATGCTGCCGAACGCTGCCCGAATCATCCCGATGGAAGGACGTGAATGGGTGTTTTCCGGGGAACCTGTCCGGGGCATCGGCCCGTATGTCGTCGCCATGTGGACAGATGCAGAAGACGCGTTTTCGCAACTACATGAACACTTATGCGCTGCGCTCTCGGAAGCCTATGTCGGCTATATGACGTTGGGTGCGACGTATCGCCGCGATGACTTCGAGAGAGCGATTTCTCGGCAACTGCTGCTGACCCCGGCGACAGAATTCGTCTGCGGACGCGTGACATCCGCAACGGAAAAATACTTTACCTGAGTTTTCCGGCGAGCAGTATTAGATCAGCATCGACCGACGGGAAGTCGCGGTGACACGCGGTCTAATCTTCCAAAGAAAATCGCTGCGCCTGCTCACGAATACTCTCGACCCATACATCCAGATCCATCGTCCACAGAAACAGCGGACTAATGCCGAATCCGGAACGCGGCCCCAATCAGGGCCATCCACACGAAAGGCACCGGTAGTTTGCTCATCATTATGATGCGATCATACTTTACCGACCCGGCGCGGATAGATGTGGCCGCTTCGGAACTGGGTCAAGCTCGGACAGCCTGATGCATGGAAACCAATTATTTGAGGGGGCGCGACCATGGGACTATTCTCGCGGATCTTCGGCGCCGAACGACAGAAGTCTGGCAAGAACAAGACGGCTAAGCCCGCACCCGATTTCGGGCCTGACTTCAACGCCCGGGCAGAGGCCCATGGCCAACGCGTGGCCGAAGTGCTGGCCATGCAGGATGCGGAAGCGCTGGAGTCTTTCTGCACGGCCGAGACCGAGATCTGGGCAGCGTTACTCGGCTTTTCCAGACTGATCGAAGTCAGAGCGGAATTAGCTACCGCCGATACCCTGGGCGCTTACTGGGAGCGACTCGCTGGCATGGAGGCGCCGGTATTCGGTGGCGGGGAGTGGCGCTTCGACCCGGAAATGTTTTTCGCCGCGCATACTCATCTCTCTGCGGACGCCCTCCTACACGCCGCCGGGCGGATCGATGACACTCGGTTCCTCGATTTCGTCATTAGCGCCAGTGAGATCTACCATCTGGTCGGTGACGAATACCTGGCGGCGGTCGGCGACCCGGCAATGCTGAAGGCGAAGCTATTCTCGAGGCTGGAAAGCGCGCCGCCCGAACATATTCGAAGATCAGCCGATCAAGTTTGGGATCTGATCGCCGAGCAGCGGGATCAGCGTGCTATCTCCACCGACCTTAAGCGCTACGTTGAGATCATCGGCGATCGTCCGTCGTATCGTACCGGCAGTGTCGTCGATAAGCTCACAGACGCGGGCCGGGCGTTCTGCACGGCTTCCTGGTTGGGCGACGAAGCCGCACCAGGGCTCGTGGAATCGCTGGTCCGGAAATCACTGGATGTCGACGAATTGCACGTGGGTCCGAACGGGCGATTCGTCGAGGAGGAACTATTCGAATTATCACTTCTCCCTCGAGCCCTCCAGGCCGACATCGGTCTCGGCGATCTTACGCGTTATGAGCATGTGCCGGACATCAATATCCGAGCCGGTGCTCCCGATGCCGTGCTGGCCGCCGACCGAAAATGGTCCGAGGAGCTGCAGCCCACGCGCGACATGGGCCAGTGCAGCAGGAGTCACCTTCGCAGGGCGGCAGGGGAACTGATCCACGCGCTATCCCTGGACTGGGAAGAGTGCCGTCAGGGCCTCACCTGGGGGAACTTGCCGAGCGCGGCATATTTCTCCGTACTGATCCTCTGCCTCGAGCGGGAGAATCCCCAGGTGCGCCTCAATGCGGTGCGCGTCCTGATTGAACTTGCCCTCGTTGGCGCCATCGCGCCTGAGGATCCCGGCGTCCTCCATCGCGACGATCGATACGAGTCCGCCACCGTCGACAGGCTGGCCGGACCGCTCGCGCAACTCGCCGGCGGTGGCAATGACCATGTGCGCCGCGCGGCGCTGGTCGCCGCCCGGTTGTTCCCATGTGCGGCTCTGGCAGCACCTGTCTCAGCGTCCCTCGCATGGTCAGACAGCTTCGGGAACGCGATCGCCAGCCAGACCGTGGCGGAATGGATCGCCGCCGGTCGAACGTACTTCCATACCGCAGAAACCCTCGGCCGCCTGCCCGGTGCGCTTGCGAGCTGGGAGGGCGGCCCCCACGCAGCCGATGCACTCGACTCGCTGAACTGGCAGGCGGGGAACGATCAGGAACGCATCCGCTATGCCGGAGCGCGCCGATCGCGGGAGAAGCTGGAGGTCGACCGATCAGTGACCGACGCTGTGCTGATGTTCGACCTACACAGCAAGTCGTACGCGCCGATCGAGAATGCTATCTGGCTGTTCATTGGTCTCGGTGACCCCGAGATCATCCCCCGGCTCATCGATACACTCGATGAGTACGGCACCAAGATCATGGCCGAGGCTTATCTCAATTGCGGCAACTCAGAGCTCTATGGCGCCGCGGCCAAATGGTCCAAACGCAACGGCTACACCATCCATGCGGGTCGCGGCGCATACCCCATTGGTTGGGGTGCGCTATGAGACATGCCGCGGATTCATTAGTGTCAACTGGCGAGCCCTTGCGGGAGCCGCAATTGGCCTGAATCCGCTCCATGCGATGGCGCGCGGTTTCAATCCTGGCGGCCGGATCGGTCTGCGCCTCGATCTCACCCGCAATCTTCGAAACCCCACGCCGACGCATCTACGAAAAACGCTTTCTGACCTTCTTCATGCGCAATACTGTAGGAGAATCCAGGTCGACTGCGATCTGCCTCGCCTGAGGGATATTTGCACTCGAGTCGCGTTTGGTTCGGACCTGTAGCGTGTTGATTGCATGTCAGGTCGATGCCAGTCGCTTGTTCGAATTTTGATTTCTCGCTCTCGAAAAGATTCGGGCCGTCCTGAAAGCTGCCATGAAAACTCATAATGTAAATAGAGTCGCGCTTCGGCGGCCCCCCGTAGTTGATC
>JBLYYV010000010.1:0-2795 GCA_048550095.1 Gammaproteobacteria bacterium | reverse complement strand
CCGGTATTCGAAGAGGGAGACTGATGGCCCGCCGGCCTGGCTCCGTTAGCGTCCGGCTGCTCGCATCGACGACCCTGGTCCTGCTCGCGGCATTCGCGGGAACGATCGCGCTGCTGGATACGTTGTTTCGTCAAACCAGCGAAGACGCGATCCGCGACGTTCTCGAAGTCCAGGTGCTGACGCTGATCGGGCTCGCGGAGCCGGCGGACGATGGCAGCCTCGTGTTACCGGCTGACCTGCCGGAAACGCGACTCAATGCCCCCAGCTCAGGTCTGTTCGCCGAGATCGTCGACCCGATCGGCGACCGTGTTTGGAGATCGCCTTCGGCCGTCGGTATCGACCTGGCGGCCGGGGTCACCGTCGGTTCCGGTGAGCGGCTCTACCAGCGGCGCACCCTGTCGGACGGCACCGAGGCGTTGATCCTCGGTATCGGCATCACATGGGAGTTGGTGGGCGATGCGACCTATGGCTTTCAGGTTTTCGTCGGGGAGGATCTTGCCGCTTATCAGCGGCGCCTGGCAAGGTTCCGCCAGCAACTGTTCGGCTGGTTCGGGGCTGTCATGATCGCGCTGATCGTGACGATCTGGTTGCTGCTGCGCGCCGGTTTGCGTCCGCTTAGCCGCATGGAGAGTGAGATCATAGCCATCGAAAAAGGCGACGCCGAATTGCTTGACGAGGACTACCCGCGCGAACTCGTCGGTGTCGCGCGCAACATGAATGCGCTCGTTCGGTCGGAGCGACAGCGCATCTCTCGATTTCGCACGACGATGGATGATCTCGCGCATAGCCTGAAGACGCCCATCGCCGTGCTGCGGAGCGAACTCGAAGCGGCGGAGCCAGAGAATAGCGTGTTGCGTGACCAGGTCGCGCGGATGCAGGGCGTCGTCGACTACCAGTTGCGCAGGGCCGCAGCCACCGGGCCGCGTACGCTGGCGCCGACCGCCGTCAAGCTGGCGCCAATCTGCCGCGAGATCGCGAGCAGCCTGCGCAAGATCCACGCGGAAAAAAGCGTCGACTTCGACCTGCGCGTTCCCGACGGTGCGACATATCGGGCCGAGCAGGGCGACTTGTATGAGCTGCTCGGCAACCTGCTCGACAATGCGTGGAAGTATTGTTGTGGGCGCGTCGCCCTCGACGTCGCCCTCGACATCGAGATAGCCGAGCGGGAATCCGGCAGGGCGCTCTTAATCAGCGTCAGCGACGATGGTCCGGGCATTCCAGATGACGAAATCGAGCTGGTGCTCGACCGGGGTCAT
Organism: Gammaproteobacteria bacterium; assembly: GCA_048550095.1. GTDB lineage: Bacteria > Pseudomonadota > Gammaproteobacteria > Steroidobacterales > SMWD01. Next base: position 1,539 of record JBLYYV010000010.1, on the reverse strand, counting down.
CGTGCCCAGGCCCGGCGTGGCGATGCTACGGGGCAGGGCATTGGCCTCGCCGTCGTCGCGGAGATCGTGGAGCTTTACGGCGGCGGCTTGCAGATTGCGTCCGGCGCCCAAAAGGACGGAACCGTCGTCGAGGTTCGTTTACCGATCGTGGAGCGCTGAGCGGGGCAGCGACCCCGTTTCACTGTCTCAGGCTGTCGTCGTGCATCCTGATGAGAAAGGACCTGATCACCGGGATCGCTTCGTCGCGCTTCATCAACTGCTGTTCTTCCATCAGTTGCGCCATATCCTGGATGGAGCGCTTGCCGTCGATCATCGACATGACGAACGCGTGAATGCGTGTCGACATGGACTGCATCTGAAATGTATCCGTCATCGGTACCGGCGCGTCGCCCCTGACCAGCCAATCGGGCAAGGACTCGTAACGCGGTGCCTTTTTCGCCTTGCTGGTCTTTCTGGCTGCGATAGTCACGACCCGCTCGCGGCGACCATGCCGACTCGCCGGTGAGCACATGTAAGGGATGCGCGTCTCGTCGACGCGAGGATGCGCGAAGCCCTGTTCCTGAATCATGTCGAGGACTTCTTCGAGGCCATAGCGCTTCGCCGGGTCGGCGCTGTCGAACGCAACCGAACCGAAGTTCAGCCACTGGCCGTCGTCTCTCAGTAGCTGATTGATGCGTGCGGCCTGTATCTCCAGGTCCTCGGGCAGGATGTCGGTTACCCATGGCGTAACGACCGTGTCGAAGGAATTCCTGCGAAACGGCGGGCGCGACGCATCGGCCGTGACGCACACAAAGTTGGGGCCGACGGGTTGCTCCGCGCGTAGCACTCGCAACCGTGCCTGATCTTCCAAGGCAATCGGGGCGATCGGAAACTCATACATCTCGATCGTCTCACCGTCCACGAGTCGTCGGGTAAGCAGCGTAAACAGCGGGTTGAAGTCGAGTGCAACAGTGAGCTCTGGCGTCAGTCGCTGATGCAGGTCGTACGCAAGTCGGCCAGGCCCGGCGCCGAGCACCAGCATTTTGCCGAGCGGTTGATCGAGCATGTCGCCCACCAGTTCGGCTGCTGAGTCGTTTTCGCGTTCACCCCAGGACCAGTCGCGATGAATATTCGGATAGTAGGTGTGGAGACCCTGGTCCGTCGGCAGCCGCGTGCGGAGCGCGAGGTATGTCTCGATCGCGCCTGAATGCTCGGCCAACTCGAGCGGCGCCAGCAGTGCCAGCAAGCGATTCGCATGATCGCGCGTCGCAACGTTCAGGAGTTCCAGGCGCTTGCGCGTGGCTTCGCGCAGATGCTCCCGTTCCAGCGCCGCGGCCAGTTTGCGCATCTCATGATCGAGGCGCTGCAGTTCCATGTGCAGCCGGCTCTTCCATTCGCCGAGTGCGGCGGCCGGCTCGGCAAACAGGAAAGGGACGTTGCCGATCGTCGGGAAATCGACCTTGCAGCCCTTGCAGGCAAAACCGTCGCTTTCGTTGGCGATCGCCAGCACCTTGAATCGACCGCCGTTGGTGAAACCCAGCTCGTAGTCTCCACCTATTT
>JBLYYV010000009.1:0-4205 GCA_048550095.1 Gammaproteobacteria bacterium | reverse complement strand
ATGCATAGGGCACATCGATGTCCTGGTGCTCGGCCAGCGCGGCGGCTGACAGGGCGACCAGCGGGATGCCCTTGTAGGCCGGGCCGAACAACATGTCGAATTCGATGCCGCAGTTAGCGACGGCTGCGGCGTAGGCGCGGCCAACCTTGGCGGCCGCGTAGCCGCTGTTGAACAGGCCGGCGTTGAAGAAGTAGGGGCTGACGCGCCCGGACTTGAGTTTGAACTCGCCGAAGCGGAGAACCTCGAGTTCCAGTGCGGTCTCGAGAAATTCGATTTGGTATGCGCGCATGATCTCGATCGATAATAATGAGCGCCTTGCGGGGTCGATGTTGCTGCAAAGGCTGCGAATATAGTCAGTTTGCTAGAGTAGCGCACAGCGGCGCGGGTTGTCATGGGTTACACAAGGGGTCTCGGTGATGCGCATCATCACGCTCAACGCGAACGGCATTCGTGCGGCCGCGCGCAAGGGCTTTTATTCGTGGCTGGCACGCCAGAAGGCGGATGTCGTGTGTCTGCAGGAGACGAAGGCGCAGGTTCACCAGCTCGAAGATCGAATGTTTCGTCCGCGGAACTTTCACTGTTTCTATGAAGATGCCGAGAAAAAGGGTTACAGCGGCGTCGCGATCTACGCGCGCAAAGAACCGGACGATCTGATTCGCGGCTATGGATCCGACGAGTTCGATCGTGAGGGTCGCTACATCGAGGCGCGGTTCGGCAAGCTCAGCGTCGTGTCGCTATATGCGCCGTCGGGTTCGTCCAGCGAAGAGCGCCAGCAGGCCAAATTCCGGTTTCTCGAGGAGTTCGGCAGTCACCTGGACGGCCTGAGCGCGTCGGGCCGCGACTATGTCATCTGCGGCGACTGGAACATTGCGCACAAGCAGATCGATCTAAAAAACTGGCGCTCTAATCAGAAGAACTCCGGGTTCCTGCCGGAGGAGCGGTCATGGATGGATCAACTCTTCGGCGAGCGCGAATACAACGACGCGTTCCGTGAGGTCGATCAGCGGGCGGATCAGTACACGTGGTGGTCGAACCGCGGCCGCGCGCGGGAGAACAACGTCGGCTGGCGCATCGACTACCATGTGACGTCGGCGGGACTGAAGGGCGCCGCCGACAAGGCGCGCATATACAAGGACAAGTGGTTCTCGGATCATGCCCCGCTGATCATGGACTACGATATTGGCTAGCGCGGAACCCGCTGCCGCGAAGACCTGGGCCGAAGGCGCTCGTGTCTACCTGCATCCGCGGGTGCTGGCGATGTTGTTCCTCGGCTTTTCGGCGGGGCTGCCGTTTCTGCTCGTCGCCGGCACGCTGACGGCGTGGCTCGCGACCGCCGACGTCGGCATGGCCGAGATCGGCATGTTTGCGTGGATCGGTATCCTTTACTCCCTGAAGTTTCTTTGGGCGCCGCTCGTCGACCGGCTGCCGTTGCCGATTCTGTCGCGATTGCTGGGCCGGCGGCGCAGCTGGATGCTGCTGTCGCAGCTCGGTATCGGCGGCGCACTGTTCGCGCTCGCTTATCTCGATCCGGCACAGGACCTCGCGCGGATTGCATGGTTTGCGCTGCTCGCGGCATTCGCATCGGCCACGCAGGACATCGTCATCGACGCCTATCGGATCGAGGCTGTCGAATTGAAGGTCCAGGGCGCGATGGCGGCGAGCTACCAGACCGGGTATCGACTCGGCATCGTCGCCGCGGGCGCCGGTGCGCTCGTGCTCGCGCAGCTGGTTTCGTGGGAGGCGGCATATCTCGCGATGGCGGCGCTGATGAGCGTCGGGATCGTGACGGTCCTCGTCATCGACGAGCCGGACCGCATCGCCGTCGAGCAGGCGGAGTTGCATGCGCTCGGGGGCGGCCCGGTCGTGCGATTTTCCCGCTGGTTCGCCGACGCATTCGCCGGTCCGTTCATCGAGTTCTTTCAGCGCAACGGCCGGTTCGCGATCGTGCTGCTCGTGTTCATCGGCTTCTACCGGGTGACCGACATGGTGCTCGGCGTGATGGCGAACCCGTTCTATATCGACATCGGTTTCTCGCTGGCGGAGATCGCCACGATTACCAAGGTGTTCGGCATCTTCGTGACGCTGTTCGGGGCCGCGATCGGCGGCGTCGCGGTCGGGCGCTACGGGCTCGGCGGGCCGCTGATCTTCGGCGCAGTCGTGCTTGCGGTGACGAACCTGTTCTTCGCCGGGATGGCGCTGACCGGGGCGAAGCTGTGGTTCCTCGTGCTGACGATCAGCGCCGACAACTTCGCGGCGGGGTTCACCGGCACCGTGTTCATCGCGTACCTGTCGGGCCTGACGAACGTCAACTACACAGCGACGCAGTACGCCCTGTTCTCGTCGCTGATGACGCTGCCCGGCAAGATCATCTCCGGCTTCTCCGGTTTCATCGTCGAGAGCACGGACTGGTTCACGTTCTTCATCTATGCGTCCGCGATGGGTATCCCGGGGATTGCGCTCGCGATCTACGTGGTGCGCCGGCAACCGGGCATGACAGCGATGAGAGCGGACGATGGGTGAGGTCAACGACTGGGCGGAGCATGCGGTGTGCCGGCTCGACGATCTCGAAGCGCCGGGGGCGAAGGGCTTCCTGGTTGGCGACGGCGACTGGCCGTTCCGCGGTTTCGTCGTGCGTCACGATGACGGTATCAGCGCTTACGCGAATATCTGCCCGCATGCCCGACACCCGCTCGACATGCTGCCCGACGAATTTCTCGCCCGGAACGGCAGCATGATCCGGTGCAGTTCTCACGGCGCTTTGTTCAAACCCGAGACCGGTGAGTGTGTCGTCGGCCCGTGCGTCGGGGCGAGCCTGTTGTCTCTCGATGTTCGCGTAGATGACGGCGGCGCGGTGCTGGTGCGGGCGCCGGTGTCGCTGCGCGACGAAGCGCTGGGCGGATGGAGCGGCTTATAGCCTGCACAAGAAAACCACGGCGCGCGGCGCGCGCCGATGGATGTGACGTGGCCGCGTCACCTAATCGCAGGTATCGATAAACTCGAGCGGGTCGTGCCAGGTCTGGAAGACCTTGCGTTCGGGATCCGGCAAATCTTCAAAATCGATGTCCACCGAACCGGACCAGTCTTCCGGGGCCTCCGCGGGTTCCAGACTGATGTCCCACCAGACATCGAGCTCGACTCCCTCGATCGTGCCGTCGAAATGCTGCAGTTCAACCGTGCTCTTGTCTTCATCGACGGCCACAACCTCGAACAGGTTGCCGTTAAGGCGCCGATACCAGCGGCCAATTTCAGGGATGGCTACCCCATGATTTCTGTCCAGCTTTACGCGTGAAAAGAAGCGGCGAAAAAATCATCGCGCGAACTTCTTTATAAACGATTCGACGCGAGTTTTCCAAACGTTAAACGCGACGATAAGCGCGTTCCCAGATGTCGTGACCGAGGCGCTTGCCGCGCAGTTCGAACTTCGTTTCAGGACGCGATGCGGCATCGATCTCCATGGTTTCGAACAGGTCGACGTTATTGATCGAATCTTCAATGTGTTCCGCATAGTTCATCCAATCCGTCGCAACATGGAAGCGGCCGCCGTCGACGAGTTTGCGATGAATCAGCGCCAGGAACGTCGGTTGCACGATGCGCCTTTTGTGATGGCGCTTCTTCGGCCACGGGTCCGGGAAGAACAAATTCACTTGACTCAGCGCAGCATCGGGCACCTGGTTGCGCAACACTTCGATTGCGTCGTGGCAGATCAGCCGTACATTCGACAATGCGAGTTTCTCGAGCTGCAGCAGGCAGTGCCCGACGCCGGGTTCGTGCACCTCGATCCCGACGAAGTCGGTATCGGGCTGCGCCGCCGCCATCGTCGCCAGTAACTCGCCGTTGCCGAAACCGATCTCGAGGATGCGCGGCGCGCTGCGGCCGAAGGTGGCATCGAAGTCGATTGGCTCGGCCGAGTAGTCGATCCCGAACTTCGGCCAGAGTTCGTCCAGCGCGCGCTGCTGCGCCGGAGTCAGCCGGCCGGCGCGACGGACGAAGCTGCGAATCCGCCGAACGTGACTCGGTTCTTCGTTCACGACGACTTCACCGCAAGCAGCGATGCCCAGTTCAGGCAGCGGAACCACACGGAGACGTCAGCGAAGCCCGCCTGTCTGAGTCGTTCGATGTGCACATCGAGCGCGTCGGGGATCATGACGTTTTCGAGTGCCGTGCGCTTCTGGCTCACTTCCAGTTCGGAGTACCCGTTGGCGCGT
>JBLYYV010000008.1:0-7341 GCA_048550095.1 Gammaproteobacteria bacterium | reverse complement strand
TCGACGTGAATGCGCATCCGGCGAAGCACGAGGTCCGTTTCAGGGACAGCCGGCCCGTTCATGATTTCATTCGGCGAACCATCGAGGCGGCACTCGCCGAGACGCGTGCCGGCGCGGCGGACGCGACTCCGGCCGACTTTGGCGTCCCGGAGCAGGCCGCTTCGCTGCCATCGTCCGGCCGGATGAAACCCGTGCAGTCGGGATTGTCGTTGCGCCGCTCGGACGCGGTCCGCGACCAGCTGTCTGCATACGAAGCGCTGACACGATCGCCGGAATCGACGTCGGTCCGTGCAGACGGCGTGACGGATGCCGAGGCCGATATACCGCCACTCGGGTTTGCCGTGGCACACTTGCACGGTGCGTTCGTGTTGGCCCAGAACGCAGAGGGGCTCGTCATCGTGGACGCGCATGCAGCGCATGAGCGTGTAACCTACGAGCGCCTGAAAGAGTCGTTTCACGGCTCCGGAATCGTGCGACAGCCGCTATTGGTGCCGGTGGTCGTCAACGTCAGCGAGCGCGAGGCTGATATCGCCGAGACGAATGCCGAGTTGTTCGGCGGCCTCGGGCTCGAAGTCGATCGGAGCGGTCCCGAGAGCGTCACCATTCGCGCGATTCCCCTGTTGCTTTACAACGCAGACGCCGAGCAGTTGTTGCGTGACCTGCTTGCCGATCTTGCGGAGACAGGTCGTGCCGACAGAGTCGAGCAGATGATCGACGAACTGCTGGCCGGCATCGCGTGTCACGGTTCCGTGCGCGCCAATCGACGCCTGACGGTCGACGAGATGAATGCCTTGCTGCGGGACATGGAAGCGACCGAGCGAAGCGATCAGTGCAATCATGGCCGGCCGACATGGACGACGCTGACGATGCAGGAACTCGACCGGCTGTTCTCCCGTGGCCGCTGAGCCCGTCCTCGACGGCCGACCCGATGCATTCCGATCGTAGGGATCCCGGTCGCCCCGAGGATCGCCCGCTCGTCGTGTGTATCGTCGGACCAACCGCCGCGGGTAAGACGGACGTCGCGATCGAACTTGTCGAGCGCTTCCCGTGCGAGATCGTCAGCGTGGATTCGGCGATGGTGTATCGGCACATGGACATCGGGACGGCCAAGCCGGGAGCCGACATACTCGCCGTCGCCCCGCATGCCTTGATCGACATTCGCGATCCGTGGGAATCGTATTCAGCCGGTGAGTTCTGCATCGATGCGCGCGCTTCGATCGATGCGATTCACGAGCGCGGAAATATCCCGTTACTCGTCGGCGGTACCTTCCTGTATTTCCACGCGCTGCAGTTCGGCCTCGCGCCATTGCCGACGGCGGACGCGGCGCTGCGCGCCGAGATCGACGAGCGTGCAGAGCGGGAAGGCTGGTCCGCATTGCATCAGGAACTGGCGCGAGTCGATCCGCAGGCCGCTGAGCGGATTCGGCCCACCGATCGGCAACGGCTGCAACGGGCGCTAGAAGTCGTCATGTTGACCGGCGAGCCGATCTCCGAGTTGCAGAAAACCGGCGGCGAGGTGCCGGACTATGAGTTCCTGCGCGTCGCGCTGGCGCCGTCCGACCGCGCCGTCCTGCATGCCCGAATCGAGACCCGATTCCAGGCGATGGTCGACGCCGGGTTCTTCGGCGAGGTCGAGCGCCTGATGGCCATGCGGCAGATGAGCGATGCGTGTCCGGCCATGCGCGCCGTCGGTTATCGGCAGGTCTGGTCTCACCTGGCGGGCGAGATGGCGCGCGACGAAGCGCTGCGCCAGGCCGTCGTTGCGACACGCCGGCTCGCGAAGCGTCAGCTGACCTGGATGCGCAACGGTCCGGATGCGCGGGAATTCGATTGTTTACGGCGCGGCGTTGCGGACGACGTCGCCATTCGCATTGCGCCCCGATTCCGGGCCGTTCAAGCGTAATCACGCACGGAATATGATGTAATATCGTTCGCGAGTCGCTAGAATCCGCGTGTGGGACGGGGTATGGTGATTGCGGGTGTGTCAAATGCACAGCGCTTCATCGCCCATCAATAACAAGCAAAAGAAAGAAGAATCAGGAGTCACCGATGACCAAAGGGCAGATGTTGCAGGATCCCTTTTTGAACTTGCTGCGCAAGGAAAAGGTACCTGTATCGATTTATCTCGTTAACGGCATCAAGCTCCAGGGCACGATCGATTCGTTCGACCAGTTTGTCGTGCTGTTGAAGAACAGCGTCAATCAGATGGTCTACAAGCATGCAATTTCGACCGTCGTGCCGACGCGTAACGTCCGTTTGCCAGTGAGCGATGGTGACGGCGACGATTAATTCCCGGTGACCTTCCGGTTCGCCTGGGAGGCAGTTATTCCAAGAGCCGAATCCTTGCCTTTCGCGCACCGCCGTCAATCGCACGGCGACGCGGAGTGCCATTTTGTTTGAACGACCCAGCGGCGGAGAACGGGCTTTGCTGTTGCACGTGCGTGTGGGCCCCCCGCCGCACCGTGAAGACGAAGGCGAGTTTCAGTCGCTCGCGCTCGCGGCCGGCGCCGAGATCGCTGGCGAGATGCGTGCGAACCTGCGGACGATGAACCCCCGTTTCCTGATTGGCAGTGGCAAGCTGGAAGAACTCAAGGCCAGCGCCAATGCGGTCGATGCCGACCTCGTCCTCGTCGACCATCCTCTGTCGCCCGCGCAGGAGCGCAACCTGGAGCGCGCCCTGGAACGCCGGGTGGTCGACCGTACGGGGTTGATACTGGATATTTTCGCGCTGCGCGCGCGCACGTTCGAGGGCAAGCTGCAGGTCGAGCTGGCGCAGCTCGAGCACCTGTCGACTCGTCTCGTGCGCGGCTGGACTCACCTGGAGCGCCAGAAGGGTGGCATCGGACTGCGCGGTCCCGGCGAAACCCAGCTAGAGACGGATCGGCGTCTGCTCGGTCATCGCATCCGGCAGTTGCAGTCGCGGCTGGAACGCCTGGGCAATCGGCGCGGCCTGGCGCGGCAGCAGCGTCTGAAACGCGATATTCCGACGATATCGCTCGTCGGGTATACGAATGCCGGCAAGTCGACTTTGTTCAACCGCCTGACCGGCGAACAAGTCATGGTGGCCGATCAGGTATTCGCGACACTGGATCCGACCATGCGACGCGTCGAACTTCCGGTCGGCGGCCCGGTCATACTCGCTGACACTGTCGGTTTCGTCAGGGATCTGCCGCACGAGCTGGTCGCGGCCTTCCAGTCGACGCTGGAGGAGACGACGCAGGCTCGGTTGTTGCTGCACGTCGTCGATTGCGGCGACCCGACGCATACGGAGCGCATGGAGGACGTCGACGCAGTCCTGCGGGAGATCGGTGCGGACCGCTTGCCGATCGTTCAGGTCTACAATAAGGCTGATATACTTGGCGTCGCGCCTCGAGTCGATCGAGCGGAAACCGGCATGCCGAAGCGCGTTTGGTTGTCCGCTGCGACGGGAGAAGGAATCGATCTTCTGATAGGCGTGATCACCGACTTCCTGCATCTCGATGTAGTCTGCGGAACCGTCAGGTTGACCGTCGAGCAGGCGAGGCTGCGCGCAATGTTGTACGAGCGCGCAACCGTGCATGATGAGCGGTTGCTCGAAGACGGTGGTTGGGAGATGAATGTGGAAATCGATCGCCGCGGATACGACGATCTGCAGCGCGAGGAACAACTTGAAATTTTGGGCGCGGACGGCGCCGGCGATGGCGATGATCAATCTGTCATCGTGCACTGAATGACAATACCCAGACCTAAATGATGAGAACTGAATCGTATGTCTTGGAATGAATCCGGAAACGGAAAAAACCCCTGGGACAGGGGTGGCAATGATGGTCCGCCCGACCTGGACAAGATCGTCCGGGACTGGCAGCGGAAATTTAATTCAATGTTCGGCGGCAAAGGCGGTCGTCCGTCGGCCGGCGGAGGCGAGGGTCCAAGCGGAGCGGCCCTGACGATCCTCGTCGTTCTCGCGATTCTCGGCTGGCTGGCAACGGGCCTGTACCGGGTCAACGCCGACGAGCGCGGTGTCGTGCTGCGGTTCGGCGCCTATGCTGCTACGACGCCGCCGGGCCTGCGCTGGCATTTGCCCTGGCCGATCGAGACGGTCGAGAAGGTGCCCGTCACTCGCATCAACAATATTCGGCAGCAGACGCGCATGCTGACGGCCGACGAGAACATCGTCGTCGTCGACCTCGTTGTGCAGTATCAGAATTCAGATGCGGTCAAGTACCTGTTCGAGGTACTCGATCCGGACGGGACGCTCAGCGATATCAGCGAGAGTGCGATTCGCGAAGTCATCGGCAACAAGTCGGCCGACTTCGTTTTGCTCGAGGGGCGCGCCCAGATCTCACTCGAGACCCAGGCGCTCATCCAGGAGACGCTGGACGAGTATCGCGCGGGCATCACGGTGACGCAGGTCAACCTGCAGGACGTCAACTTCCCGAGCCAGGTCGAGGCGGCCGTCCAGGACGCGATCAAGGCGCGAGAGGATAAGGAAAGACTGGCGTTTGAAGCGCAATCCTACGCCAACGATATTCTGCCGAAAGCGCGTGGTGAGTCCGTCCGGCGAATTCAGGATGCCGAGGCGTATAAGTCGCAAGTCATCGCCGACGCCGAAGGTGAAGCGTCGCGATTCGAGCAACTGCTGGCGGAATATCAGAAAGCCCCTTCCGTCACCCGCGAGCGTCTTTACATCGAGACCATCGAAGAGGTCTACGGGCGGTCCAGCAAGGTGCTGCTCGACGCGGAGGGCAGTGGCAACCTGATGTACCTGCCGATGGACAAGTTGCTGGAGCAGTCGCGCACGTTTTCGGGAGGTGCATCGGGACGGAGCCAGATGAGCGGTTCCTCACCGTCGACCAGCCTCACCCGTCCCGTCGATGATCCCCGTTCCAGGAGGACGCGCTAATGAGCGGTTCCAGATTATTCCTGTTTGTCGCCGCGCTCGCTGTGCTGGGCGTTACGATGTCACTTTTCTATGTTGATGAGCGCGAGTTGGCGGTCAAGTTTCGATTTGGCGAGATCATTGAATCGGACTTCGAGCCGGGGCTGCATGTCAAGATTCCCGTCGTCAACAACGTGCAGTTTTTCCCGAAGCGCATCCTGACGATCAATAACCCTCAGGAACTCTTCCTGACGCAGGAGAAGAAGAACCTGTTCGTCGATTTCTTCGTCAAGTGGCGTATTACGGACGTCTCAGTTTTCTATGAGACCACCCGTGGCGAGCAGATCGTCGCGGCCCAGCGTCTGCTGGAAATCGTCAAGGACGGTCTGCGTGCCGAATTCGCGAAACGCACCGTGCCCGAGGTCGTCGCGGCGGAGCGGCGAGCGCTGATGGGCAGCGTCCTGTCGAAAGCCAGCTCCGATGCGGGTGCACTGGGTATCGAGGTCATTGACGTACGCGTCAAGCGCATCGAATTCTCCGACGAAGTCAGCGAATCGGTGTTCAATCGAATGCGTCAGGAGCGCGCGCGGACCGCTGCGGAACTGCGCGCCGAGGGCGCGGAGAACGCCGAGCAGATTCGTGCCGAGGCCGATCGCGAGCGCACGGTGATATTGGCCGAGGCGTATCGCGATGCCGAGAAGATTCGCGGTGAGGGCGATGCGGGTTCCGCCGCGATCTACGCGCAGGCGTACGAAAAGGACGAGGAGTTCTATCGGTTCCATCGGAGCATCCAGGCGTACCGTGAATCGATCGGTACCGGCAACGACGTGCTCGTGCTGGATACGAACAGCGATTTCTTTCGCTACCTGAACAAGTCAGAGAGTCGATAAGGTCGGCGGGAAGTAGCAGTATCGATCCCGAATGCGGGATGGCTGCATGAGCGTGGTTTACGGATGTACTGGAGCGATCTGTTCGCGGCGTTTGCCCTCTACCTGGTCCTCGAGGGCTTGCTGCCGTTCGTCAGTCCCGATAACTGGCGCAAGAGTTTAATGATGTTGTCTCAGTTCAAGGACGGTCAGCTGCGCTTTTTCGGCTTTGCCAGTATCGTCTCCGGGTTGGGCTTGCTGTTGTTTGTTCGGGGCGGGAGCTGATCGGATAAGTCATGGGGAAGAGCGTCGTAATCGTCGGTACCCAGTGGGGCGACGAGGGAAAAGGCAAGATCGTCGATCTGCTGACTGATCGCGCAAGCGCCGTCATCAGGTTTCAGGGTGGCCACAACGCGGGTCATACGTTGTTGATCGACGGAGAGAAGACGGTACTGCACCTGATTCCATCCGGCATTCTGCGCAACGGCGTAGCTTGTGTGATCGGCAACGGTGTCGTCGTGCACCTGCCATCGTTGCTGGAAGAAATCGACGAACTCATCGGCAAAGGCGTGTCGGTGACGGAGCAGCTGAAAATCAGCGCGGCGTGCCCGCTGATCCTGCCGACACACATCGCGCTGGATCAGGCGCGTGAACAGGCCAGTGGCCGCAATGCAATCGGCACGACGGGTCGCGGCATCGGCCCGGCCTACGAAGACAAGGCGGCACGACGTTCGCTGCGGGTATCCGACCTGTTCGACGCGGACGCGTTCGAGGAGCGCCTCGCGGCCGCGATGGATCTGCACAACTTCATGCTCCAGCGATACTACGCTGCCGATCCGGTCGACATGCAAGCGACGCTCGACGAGTGGATGAGCATGGCGGAACGCATCAAGCCGATGGTTATCGACACGGCCGGGTATCTCGACGAACTGAGCCACAGTGGCGCGAATCTGCTGTTCGAAGGCGCGCAGGGCACGTTGCTCGATGTCGATCATGGTACGTACCCGTTCGTCACCTCCTCGAACACGACCGCGGGCGCCGCGGCGACCGGGACGGGTGTCGGTCCGGGCGCAATCGATTACGTGCTCGGTATCGTCAAGGCGTATACGACCCGCGTCGGCGCGGGCCCATTTCCAACCGAGCTGTTCGATGACATGGGTAAGCACCTCGCCAAGGTCGGCGCCGAGTTCGGCGCGACGACGGGGCGTCCTCGCCGGTGCGGCTGGTTCGATGCGGTTGCCTTGCGGCGCGCGATCATCAACAGCAGCGTCTCCGGGCTGTGTGTGACCAAGCTCGACGTGCTCGACGGGCTGGAGACGATCAAGATCTGCATCGGCTACCGGCTGGATGGTGTGGAGATCAGCGCTCCACCGCACCTCGTCAGCCGTTATCCGGACTGCGAGCCGATCTACGAAGAACTGCCGGGATGGTCGACGTCGACCGTCGGTATCACCGATTTCGACCGCTTGCCGGATACGGCCCGCGCTTACCTGCGGCGGCTCGAAGAAGTGCTGGAGATCCCGGTGGATATGGTCTCGACGGGTCCGAACCGCGACGAAAACATCATCCTGCGGCATCCGTTCGGTTAGGCACGGCGAATCAACTGCGGTTAGACTG
>JBLYYV010000007.1:0-11574 GCA_048550095.1 Gammaproteobacteria bacterium | reverse complement strand
GATAGCGTTCGCATCGCTGACGCCGATGATTTTCGTGATGCTCTACGGGATGATGATCAGGTGAATGCATTGCAGCTATTTGTGGATGTATTCCTCGAAACCCTGCGCGATGTCTTGCCGATCGTCACGATCCTGGTGTTTTTCCAGTTCGCTATTCTCCGTCGTCCGCTGCCGCAACCGAGGCGGTTACTGACCGGCTTCGGGTTTGTGCTGCTCGGTCTGGTGCTATTCCTGATCGGGCTGGAGGAAGCCTTGTTTCCCGTCGGGCGCCTGATGGCCGAGCAGTTCACCAACCCCGCTTTCGTCGGCGCGGTACCCGGAGAGGCCGTCGACTGGCAAAAATATTACTGGGTCTACCTCTTTGCGTTCGCCATCGGCTTCAGCACGACCATTGCCGAGCCAGCGCTGATCGCTGTCGGGATCAAGGCGGCGGAACTTTCCGGCGGCGCGATCGGTTCCTGGGGCCTGAGAATCTCGGTCGCGCTTGGCGTTGCCGCAGGCATCTCGCTCGGGTGCTACCGCATTGTGACCGGGATTCCGATTCACTATTTTATTATTACCGGTTACATATTCGTCGTGATTCAGACCTTCTTCGCCCCGAAGATCATCGTCCCACTCGCCTATGACTCCGGCGGCGTAACGACCTCGACGGTCACGGTTCCGCTCGTTGCGGCGCTGGGCCTGGGACTGGCCGAGAACGTCCCCGGTCGCAGCGCGCTGATCGACGGATTTGGATTGATTGCATTTGCCAGCCTGTTTCCGATGGCATCGGTGATGGCTTATGCGCAGATTGCCGAGTGGCGGGCCAGACGCGGCCGAAAACAGAAAACTGATGAAAGAGCTATGTCATGAGGTTTAAGCTCATCGTGGTCTTTGTTGAAGACACGAAGACTGAAAAAGTTGCGGAATCCGCGAGGAAGGCGGGTGCCACCGGGTGCACCCGGATCCGCAGTGCAAGTGGCCAGGGCCTCAAGTCGCCCACTACGTTCCTGGGGCTGACGCTCGAAACCCAAAGGGATGTGCTGTTGATGCTCGTGGAGCAACACCGGGCACGCCAGATTCTCGAGACGATCAGCGTGGCCGGTGAGTTCGATGAGACATCGGGCACCGGCATTGCGTTCCAGATTGACGTCGAGGATGCCGTTGGGGTCGCACACCAGATTAGTACGATCGCGCCATCATTGGAGGAGATAGACCTTTGAGTATTAGAACCGTTGCAGAAGTGATGAATACCGAGTTCCTGAGCATGCCCGGTGGAACGACGGTTACCGAAGCGATCCACGCAATGCGCTCGATTAATGCGCACGCATTGCTGGTCGATAAGCGCACCGACGAAGACGAGCTGGGTATTGTCCTGGTCTCAGATATCGCCAAGAAGGTTTTGGCGGTGGACCGGTCACCCGACCGTGTAAACCTCTACGAGATCATGACCAAGCCGGTACTCGCAATCGATCCCAATATGAATATCCGCTACTGTGCCCGGTTTTTCGATCACTTCGGTATTTCGACTGCGCCGGTCGGCGAGCACGGAAAAGTCGTGGGAATAGTGACCTACGACGCGCTCGTGCTGAAAGGCTTGGCGGCAGACCTGTGATCCCAGCGCGCTTGAGGTTGAGTGGAACTCGCATGCTCGAGATGCGACGTTACTGGGCCAGCGACTAAGCACGATCCAGGTATTGGGATACGACGTCACAAAAATCTGTAAAAATCCCTTCTATTCCGATATTTATGACAAATATTTCGAGTAATTTCTCGAACGAATCCACGCCGTCTGGCAGATCGTCCATCCGGAAGGTGTACGGATGCACCGCGAGTCCCAGCGCCCGGGCGTCCCGCACCAGGCTGCTCAGCACCGGTTTTCCGGCCTCGTCGACGCCGCGGTAGATTAGCGTGATCGAGGGCCCGATCGCGTTCGCATAGCCCGCCGCGTCGGCGAGCAATGCCCCCGTGACCTCCGTGCGGCTGCTGATCAGCAGCACAATGGGCAAATCGGAGCCCGCCCGCTTCCTGGCCGCGCGCAGCGTTTTGGGGTCGTAGCATTGCAGGAATACCTTGCGACGCGGCGCCAGGTAGCCGTGGCGACCCAGGGCATCGACGACGGCCGAGCCGAGATCGATACCTTCCCGTGCGTGCCACTCGGGACTCTTGATCTCGGGGTAAATCCCGACCTCCCGTCCCGTGGAGCGGTTCAGTTGCTCGACGAAGTGGATCTCCTCGTCCAGCGTCACGACCCGAAACCTGCCGGCATCGGGACGATACCGGCCCGGGTAGCGAGCGAGGCCCGTTGCCGGGTCGACGCGCTCGTGAAACCGCAGTCGGCGAAGTTCTTCGAGATCGAAATCGATGCAGTAGAAATGCCCGTCGTCCCGGTGGCGCCCCGGAAATCGGTCGCGCACGTCAGAAACAGCGTCGAGGGTTACGTCGTGCAGCACGACGAGTTCGCCGTCCCGCGTCGCTATGACGTCCTGTTCGAGGTAGTCGGCACCCATCGCGTAGGCGAGTGCCTTGGCGCCGCGCGAATGTTCAGGCAGGTACCCGCAGGCGCCGCGATGGGCGATGTTGACCGGCCGTGGCACAGAGAACGCCTCCCCCAGCTTCGCCGGCCTACTCCTCCTCGACGCCGAGTCGCTTGTGCATGATCGGGCTCGTCGTCGTGTACTGCAGGTGTACTTTCTTGCCCGGCTCGACGATCGCCTTCGCCGCGAACGCGGCCAACGCGGCTTCGTGGAACCCGCTCAGGATAAGTTTCTTCTTGCCCGGGTAGGTGTTGATATCGCCGATCGCGAAAATACCCGGGATATTCGTTTCGAAATTCTCCGTGTTGACGTTGATCGTCTTGCGGTTGATGTCGAGACCCCATTCGGCGATCGGGCCAAGCTTCGGCGCGAGTCCGAAGAACACCAGCAATTCGTCAGCTTCGAGCGTTCGTACTGAGTCGTCCGCCAGCTTTATATCGACCGATACGAGCTTTTCACCATCGATGCCGAGACCGCAGGCGGTCCCCGACGTGATGATTTCAGCCTTACCCTCGCTTTCGAGTTTGCGCAGTGCATCGACCGTCGCATGCGCGCCCCGAAATTCGTCACGGCGATGCACGAGGGTTAAGCTCGCGGCCCGCGGCGCGAGGTCGACCGCCCAATCGAGCGCCGAGTCGCCGCCGCCGAGAACGACGACGCGCTTACCGTCGAATTTCGACGGATCCTTGACCCGGTAATTGACGTGCGTGCCATCGAGTTCCTGCGCCTCGGGCAGCCGCATCTTGCGCGGCTGGAACGAACCGACGCCCCCCGCCACGAATACCGTCTTCGCCAGGAATTCCTTGTCGAGATGAGTCTTGACGTAAAAACCACCGTCGACGGGTTTGACCTCGACCACCTCTTCGCCGAGGTGGAATGTCGCGCCGAATGGTTCGGCCTGTTTCATCAGGTTGTCGGTGAGTTCCTGTCCCGTGCAGTAAGGAATGCCGGGAATGTCGTAGATCGGCTTGTCCGGGTATAACTCCGTGCACTGTCCGCCGGTTTGCGGCAGCGAGTCGATGATGTGGGCCTTGATGCCGAGCAGTCCGAGTTCGAAGATCTGGAACAGGCCGGACGGGCCCGCTCCGACGATGAGCGCGTCAGTATTGATTGTCATGGTGTCTTCCGAGCCTGGGACGCCGTTGCCGGCGAGCCCCCTGTGTGAGCCGCGTCCGCGGTTTAACCGCCGGACGAGGGCCGGAATTCTACTGGAGCCGCGCTGCTGCAACAAGGCAGCGCGGGGGCTGGGAGCAGATCAGTCGTCGAGCGTGAACTCGAGGACCTCCCATTGCGACGTGTCCTCTCCCCGGCCCAGTTTCTTGATCGAGTTAATCAGCGTCCGGTCGTTCCATTCGATGATGTCGTCACAACGATCGATGATTTCCTTGCTGATCGCTACGGTCTCGCCGAAAGCCTTGACGGCCAGCAATGGCTTTTTGAAAGCCTGCGCGACATCCATCTGAAAGCGCACGAGATCGGGATTCAGGTCGAAAACGGCGATCGGCATGACCACGACTTCCGCGGGCTTGATCTGCTCGCGGAGCTCTTCCTTGATGGCCTCGGTACCGCCGGTCGCGGGCATCGTCTCGAGGTTCGACGAATTGAGGTAGAAGAAGTTATCGCGGCTCTCGAGGTACTCGAAAACTCGCTGATAGTCCTCATTCGGCTGAAACAGATGCGTGACGAATATTCGATACGGGTTTCCTTCCGACACAACCAGCTCCTCATGCTCAGATGTCACGCTAGTGTAGCTCACGGACGGGCCCTGCCCTAGTCGACCAGCGCACGTTCTCGCCCTGAATCGGGCGGCAGGATATTGCCGCCAATGCCCGCGTGATTTATGCCGCAGGTGCTTTCTCGGCTCACGGTCAGGCAGTACACTCCCTCGTGTGCGCCTGCTCGTCTATAACATCCGCTACGCCGTCGGCGCCGGTCCGTCTCAACGCATGCCGGTACCCGGCGCGAGCTATCTGTTCGGCAATCCGGGGAATCTCGACAATATCACCAACTTCATCAAGTCGGTGGAACCGGACGTCGTCGGCCTGATCGAGGTCGATATCGGATCGATGCGTACCGGTCGCATCAACCAGGCCGAGGCTATCGCCGATGCGCTGGGTCATTACTCTTCTTACGAATGCAAATACGGTGAAGAATCGGTCAATCAGCTGATTCCGATACTCCGCAAACAGGGCAACGCTTTTCTCGCGGCGCCGCAGATTACCGGCGAGCGCTTTCATTATTTCGACCAGGGCATCAAGAAGCTGATCATCGAGCTCGAACTCGATGAGGTGTCGATTTTCCTGGTCCACCTGTCGCTGAAATACCGGCACCGGCATTTCCAGCTTCGTCACCTGTATGAACTCGTCGAGCAGAGTGAGAAGCCGGTGATCGTCGCCGGAGATTTCAATACTTTCTGGGGTGAGAACGAAATCTATCTGTTCATGAAGGCCGCAGGTCTGCGGAGCGCGAACGTGGAGAGCACCCCATCCTACCCGAGCCGCTCGCCCCGCATGGAGCTCGATTTCATACTCTACGGCGCCGGCATCGAGGTAACGCATTTCGAGATTCCGAGTGACATCGGTTTCTCGGATCATTTACCGCTCATTTGCGATTTTGAGCTTACGGGGGAAACATGAGTCAGACACATAACCAGAATCTGCGCAACGCGGTCGATGCCGCACGCAACTGGCGACTGGATACGGACGACGATGGTATCGCATGGTTGTGCGTCGATAAGGAAGGCTCCAGCACGAACGTATTGTCCAAGGCCGTGGTGCTCGAGTTTGCAACGATCGTCAGAGCGCTCGCTGAAGCGCCGCCGAAGGGGCTGGTGCTTTATTCGGGCAAGGATTCCGGGTTCATACTCGGCGCAGACATCAACGAGTTCCCGGATATCGCGACGGCCGCGGAAGCGTATGAATTGATCAGCCAGGGGCACGCGATTCTCGAGGAATTCGAATCGTTGCCTTGCACGACCGTCGCGATGATCGACGGCATGGCGCTCGGTGGCGGGCTCGAACTCGCCCTGGCCTGTGACTGCCGCGTAGCGGCCGCTCAGGATCGCTCGACGCTCGGGCTCCCGGAGGTCCAACTCGGGCTGCATCCGGGATTTGGCGGCACCGTTCGGGCCGTTCGGCTGCTGGGCGTCACCGAGGCGATGTCGATGATGCTGACGGGCCGGCCCGTCAGGCCGGCGAAGGCCCTCAAGATGGGCCTGGTGGACAAGGTCGTCGACGCGTCACAATTGCGGAAGGCAGCCGGCAAATTGGCTGCGGGGAGCGCGCCACGCAGGTCGCCGAAACTGCTGGACCGGATTCTCGGACTTGGGCCGGTACGACCGCTGCTGTCGCGAAAGATCCTCGGCACGGTAGCCAGCCGCGCAAGGCGAGAGCACTACCCTGCGCCGTATGCAATCGTCGACTTGTGGGAGAAACACGGCGCTGTCGGCGCAGCCGCCTACGATGCCGAAGCACGGTCGTTCAGTGAGCTGGTCGAGTCGGATACATCGAGGAACCTGGTTCGCGTGTATTTCCTGCAGGAGCGCATGAAACACACGGCGAGCAGCAAGCCGGCGGACGATGCGAAGGGTCACGTGCACGTCGTCGGCGCCGGCGTCATGGGCGGAGACATCGCCGCATGGTGCGCGTTGAAGGGCTATCGCGTGACACTGCAGGACCGTGAACTCAAGTATGTAGAGCCGGCACTCGCGCGTGCGGCAAAACTGTTCGAAAAGAAGGTCCGGGATCCGGCCGCCCTGGCGCAGACGCGCGATGCATTGACGGCCGACGTTGCCGGTGACGGCGTGTCCGATGCGGATGTGATCATCGAGGCGATCTTTGAGAATCGCGACGCCAAGCAGGCGTTGTACCGTGATCTCGAGCCGCGCATGAAATCGGGGGCCGTCCTGGCGACGAACACGTCCAGCATCCCGCTGGAAGAACTCGCGCCCGCGCTGACCGATCCATCGCGGCTGATCGGACTGCATTTTTTCAATCCCGTCGCCAAGTTGCCGCTGGTCGAAGTCGTGCGAGCGGCGGAAAGCAGCGAGGCCGCCCTCGATCGGGGGCTCGTCTTCACGCGCAGCATCGACAAGCTGCCGCTGCCGTGCAAGAGCCACCCGGGTTTCCTCGTCAATCGAATCCTCGCGCCGTATATGGCCGAGGCCCTCGACCTGGTTCGCGAGGGCGTCGCGCCCGTTGAAGTCGACAAGGCGGCGACGGATTTCGGCATGCCGATGGGTCCGATCGAGCTGATCGACTCAGTCGGCGTGGACGTCGCGCTGCACGTTGCCACGATCCTGTCGCCGATCGTCGGGCGCGAGGTCGCGCCCGAGCTCGCGGAGCTGGTCAAGGCCGGCAAGCTCGGTCAGAAGACAGGTCAGGGTTTCTACACCTACCGGGACCGGAAGCCCGTCCGGCCGCCTTCTTCCATGACCAGTGCCGACCCCGAGATTACCGATCGCCTGATGCTGGCGTTCGTCAACGAAGCTGCGGCCTGCCTCGCGGACGAAGTCGTCACCGACCCGGATCTGATCGACGGCGGCGTGATTTTCGGCACCGGGTTCGCACCTTTCCGAGGCGGCCCCCTCCACTACGCGCGGGAACGGGGCATAGACAGCGTCATCGAAGACCTGGAGCGGCTCGCAGGCCGATTCGGCCCGCGATTTCGACCATCGAGGGGCTGGGCGGAACTGCGTCAATAAATTGGAACCAGTCGGTTCCTCCGAGTGAAATCTTACGGTTACAATACGCGAGCCCGGGAGACTCTACCCGGGACAATTAGGATGTGTCTGCTGTATGTCGGATGAAAACGTAAACATCGCCGCCCTGCGTGTCTTCACGCCGCTGGATGGACTGAAACGCGCCAATTTAACGGCGTTGGCGAAAAAGACCGACGTTCGCAAGCTGGTATCGGGCCAGTCCCTGTTCAAGCTGGGAGACAGCGAGAAGCGCACCTACTACCTCGTCTCCGGGCGACTGCAACTCGCCGACAAGGATGGTAACAAGAAGGTCCTCGAAGGCGGTACGGACGAGGCCAAGAGCCCGATCGTGCCGATGCTGCCGCGTCGTTACACCGCGAAGGCGCTGAACGAGGTGCAATTCATCTCGATTGATACCGACCTGCTGGACGTCATGCTGACCTGGGATCAGACCGGCGACTACGAAGTCAGTGAGCTCCAGGACGACGAAAGCGACTCGAACGACTGGATGACAACCCTGTTGCAGACCAAGGCGTTCCACCGGATTCCGCCCGGCAATATCCAGGCGATCTTCATGCGGATGCAGCAGGTCAACTACCGGCAGGGCGACGTCGTCATCAAACAAGGTGACGACGGTGATTTCTTTTACGTGATCACGAAGGGCAGCTGCCATGTCACGCGAGAAACACCGCTGAACAAGGAAGGCATCAAGCTGGCCGAACTGGAAGCCGGCGATACCTTCGGCGAGGAAGCGCTGATCTCGGAGACGACCCGCAACGCAACGGTCACGATGGCCACCGACGGGTCTTTAATGCGGCTCGGCAAGGACGATTTCAACAAGCTGCTCAACGAGCCGATGCTCGACTGGGTCGATCGCGATGAAGCCCAGCAGATCGTCGGTAACGGTGGCCGCTGGCTCGACGTTCGGTTGCCCAGCGAATTCGAATCGTTCCACGAAGACGAAGCGATAAATATTCCGCTCTACTTCATTCGCCTGAAGCTCAACATCCTCGATCCGAAGGTGACCTATATTCTGTGTTGCGACACGGGTCGGCGCAGTTCCGCCGGTGCGTTCATCCTGAACGAACGAGGATTCAAGACGCGGGTTCTGAAAGGCGGCCTGAATACGAGCGAGCTGTCACTCGAGTAGCAGGTCGTTTCGGCCGCGTCGCCGGCGGCGACATCGCCGGCTATTACATCGTGTGTGTGGGCTTGTCCCCGCCCAAAGCTCCAGCCAGGTAATTCTCGATCTTCTTCTGCGTCGTGCCGCCATCCTGGTCGCTGAACTGCACGCCAATGCCGGCAGTGCGCTTGCCCTGCGCCCCTTTCGGCGTCAACCAGATGACCTTGCCGGCGACCGGGATTTTCTCGTCTTCACCCATCAGGTTCAGCAGCATGAATACCTCATCGCCGAGGTTGTAGTTGCTGTTGGTCGGGATAAACAGACCGCCGTTCGTCACGAACGGCATGTAGGCAAGATAGAGCGCGCTCTTGTCCTTGATCGTCAGTGTCAGTAATCCAGGTTTCGCCATACTCTCGTTACCTTTACCCGCGCACGGATCGTTCGCTCTATCGCGCAGTCTGCCGGCCGTACCAGCGCGTCAGGACTCCAGACAATTGCAGATCGGAATTCAGCCCGCTGCCATGCAGACGTCGCAGTTCTCCGATATGCCGAAGATCTGCGAATGCGCGCTCAATGTTTAGGTTTTCCGAGCTGATTTGCAAGTCATTCCCGCGGTGACTTGACCCGGAAACGCCGGTCCCGAGCTGCGGCGCCTGCCGCACCTCTTCGCTGATGCGCGCATATAACCAGCCGAGGCACAGGTCGGGATCTGCCTTCGACCAACGCTTCGCAATCGATACAGGCGTCGCGCGGCGCCGTTCCAATGCTTCGACGTCTTTTTCGAACTCGGCGACCTGCGCAGGCACGTCTGACTGCGCGTACTCGAGGGCCCGGATCGGCGCGCCGCCTGCCAGGTTCAGTAATGCTCCCCAGTTGCCGGATTCGCCGCGCGTTTCCAACCAGTCGAGTGCTTCGGCTTCGGTCGGCAACGCGACCCGCACGCGATGGCAACGGCTGACAATGGTCGGCATCAGGCGTGACAGCGTGTCCGTCACCAGCACGATCGAGCTGCTGCCCGGCGGCTCTTCCAGCGTCTTGAGCAAGCTGTTGGCGGAATGATGGTTCATCGCGTGCGCCGGGTTCAGCAGCACGCTCTTGTAGCCGCTCTGGTGGCTGGTCAGGTTCAGGAAGGCGATGAGTTCCCGGATTCTGTCGATCGGGATGACACGCTTGTCGGGCGGCGGCTGCACGAGCGAGAAATCCGGATGATGCGGCGCGCTGTCTTCGTCGACGAGCACGCCCGGCACAACGCAGGCGGCATCGCTTTCCAGGTCGATCTCGAGCAAGCGGGCGGCGATCGTCAGGGCGAGGAGACGGCGCCCGGTGCCGGCCGGACCGTGAATCAATAGCCCATGGGGCAGCTGGTCACGGCTGATCAGATCGAACAGCCGGTCGCGTTCTTGGGTAAGCCAGCTAGGAAACATCTTTCATTAACAAAAGGTTATTGTTCATTCTTAACTAGTTATCGAGAAGTATTTCGAGCACCGCAGTGAGCGCGCCCTGCACCTGCTCCAGGTTTCTGCTTGCATCTATGACCACCACTCGTTCGGGTTCCCGCGCAGCGATCTCCAGGTATTTCGACCTGACCCGCTGGAAAAACTCGACTTCCTCGGATTCGAATCGATCGCGATGTCCCCGCTCCACCCGCCGCGCTTCGCTGACTTCGAGCGTGGCGTCCAGCAGGATCGTCAGGTCGGGTGCGAAGTCGCCCTGAACCAGCGACTTCAGCAGGTCGATGGGCTCGTCATCGATACCGCGTCCGCCACCCTGGTACGCATACGTGGCATCGGTGAATCGATCGCAGATCACCCAGGTGCCTTGTGCGAGTGCGGGTCGAATGACTTTATCGACGTGCGCGGCGCGTGCCGCGAACATCATCAGCAGCTCACAGGTGTCCGGTACCGATCCCCGTTCCGAGTCGAGCAGCAATTCCCGCAGGCGTTCACCGATCGGCGTCCCGCCCGGTTCCCGGGTCGTCAGGACGCGCTCACCGCGATCGGATAAATAGCCCGCCACGAAATCGAGGTTGGTCGACTTGCCGACTCCTTCGATGCCTTCCAGCGTGATGAACTTGCCCGTCATGGGAAATCCGGCACTCCTCAGTTCCTCTTACGACGCCTCAACTCGGCCAGGTAACGCGCGACAGCGGCATTGTGCTCCTCTAGCGTCTCCGTGAACACGTGGCTGCCATCGTCGCGCCCCGTGGCCACGAAATACAGCGTGCGACCGTCGTCCGGATTTACGGCTGCCAGCAGGGCCCCTTCGCCGGGCAATGCAATCGGCGTGGGCGGCAGGCCGCTCCTCGTATATGTATTGTATGGGGTATCAGTCTTCAGATGGCGCCTGGTCAGGTTCCCGTCGAAGTCGCTACCGAGCCCGTAAATGACGGTCGGATCGGTCTGCAGCCGCATCCCGCGTTCGAGGCGTCGCGTGAACACGCCGGCGACCTGCGGTCGTTCGCTGGCGAGCGCACTCTCACGCTCGACGATGGAAGCCAGGATCAGCGCTTCGTAGGGAGTTGCGAGGTTCGTATCAGGCGCGCGCGCTGCCCAGGTCTCGGCCAGCTTCTGGCGCATCAGATCGTGGGCCACCATCAGGACCTCCCGGTCCGTCGTGCCGCGCGGAAACCGATAGGTATCCGGGAAGAACCAGCCCTCCGCATGGGGCGCATCGAGATCGAGTGCCTGTGCGAGTTCTTCCGGTGTTTCGACGCCCAGTGTGTGTTCGATTGCCGGATTTTCGGCCAGCGCGATGAGCAATTCCCGGACCGTCCAGCCTTCCAGTATCGTCAGCGCGTGCAATACGACCTGGCCCGATACGAGCTGTTGCAGCAGCGATCTGGCCGTCACCCCCGGTTCTAACCGATACTCACCGGCCTGCACGCGCTCCGCCTCCCCCGTGAGCCGCCCATACCAGGACACTAGCCGCGGGTGAGTCACAATGCCCGCGGCGGAAAGCTCATCCGCGATCGACGTCAGGGAACTCCCCCGCCTGATCTCGAGGGCGTAACCGGCTTCCGGAACTGCGAGCCGCTCGTCGAGGGACGCATTGAACCACCAGGTCGCGCCGGCCGCAGCGGCTGCAATCAGGAGAACGGCGATCAACAGGCGTCGAATCATAGGGCGCATTCTTTCACACCGATGGCCCCGAGTCGCTGCATCAGCGCCCGCGTCAGTTCGCCGGGAGCAAAGGTCTGATCGGCGATGCGCCGAACCGCCCATAGCCCGACCTGGCTG
>JBLYYV010000006.1:0-2774 GCA_048550095.1 Gammaproteobacteria bacterium | reverse complement strand
CTCGATGTCCTGGATCTTCTGATCGATCGCAGCGACATAGCCGGGCAAAGCGGTGGTGACTATGCGGCCGGTCGCGAGTTCACCCGCCACTGATATATACAAGAGCTCGCGCTGCCGACGCGTGAATCCAAGGATGTCTTGCTGAGTCCAGGCCTTCAACTCCAGGTAGTCGCTGGCTTTGCGGCGTGCGGCGCGCTTCTGGTTGTTGTATGACGCATAGCTCTGCACGTACTGGCGCGCATATTTGATGATCTGTGCCTGCGCCTCGGCGGGCGGCAGGCCATGAACAGCCTGACTCTCGCCGACGATACAGCCACCCTTGATAGGAATATCGGCGCCGAACGTCAGGCCGGGCAACAGCAGCAGGATCAATAAACAACGCATGCCGCATTGTACCGCCCGCCCATCAGTCGCGGGCAAGCGCCGCAGCGATCCCGCACCGAAGAATCGGGTAGTCTGCAGGAACCCGTCGCAGAACAATAAGGCCGGCAACCCATGACCAAGATCCTGATCGTCGTCTTACTGTTGGTCATCATCGTGATCGGGCTGGCCGTGTACAACCATTATGACGTCCAGCGCGCCGGCGACAGCGTGGCGTTCGACCCGCAGAACCCGGTGCTGCGAACGCCGGATGAGTACTTTGATGCGCTCGACGATTTTTCGTTCGCGCCCCACTACGTCGACATCGCCGACGACACGTTCGGCAAGCTGCGCGTGCACTATCTCGACGAAGGTCCTGCCGACGGTCAGGTCGTCGTAATGCTGCACGGTCAGGCGACGTGGAGTTACTCGTTCCGCAAGATGATCCCGATCCTGACGGCCGCGGGCTATCGCGTCGTCGTCCCCGACCTGATCGGCTTCGGCCGCTCCGATAAGCCGGCCGACTGGAACGCACACACGTTCGAGCGGCACGTCGACTGGCTGGCAGCGACGCTGAATGCATTGAATATTCGCGGGGCGACCGGCTTCCTGTTCGACTGGGGCGGTTACTTCGGCCTGCGCGTCATGGCCGATCAGCCGGATGTGTTCTCGCGCGTGCTGCTGGTGACGACGACGATGCCGCGCGGGAACAGCATCATCGGGGCCGCATGGACATCGGGCTGGCGGCGACGCGTGCTGAAGCCGGACGTGTTTCCGATCGGCGCCATGGTCGACGACATGACCAACCGGGAACTCGACGCGGCGACACTGCGCGGACTCGATGCGCCCTACCCGGATGAAACCTATAAAGCCGGTCCCAGGCGATTCCCGATGATGATCCCCGCCACCTTCATGCACCCGGCCGCGGAGCCGAACCGCGCCGCGTGGGAAAAGCTCAGCGACTGGGACGGGCCCGCCATCACGCTGATCAGTGAGATGCTCGCGCAGCGCGGTTTCAATCCAAAGTTGTTTCACGAGCATCTGCCGGGCACCGCGGGTCAGCCACACCAGATCTATCCCGACACCGGGTTCTTCATCATCGAAGACATCCCCGAGGAACTCGCGCACAAGACCGTCGAATTCATCGAGCAGTCCTGACGCCGGGCGCCCCGGAACGGGGCTTGCGCACTTGACATCGAGCGTATGAGTTATTACAGTAATTTCTGTCATGACAGAAATTACTGTAATATCATGAAGATTACCCCCGTCATGGAGCGGTACATCCTGCACTGGGGTGAGATGGGCACCCGCTGGGGCGTCAACCGCACCGTCTCGCAAATCCACGCGCTGCTCTACCTGTCGCCGGAGCCTATGACGGCAGAGGCCATCACCCAGGCACTGTCCGTGGCCCGATCGAACGTCAGCACGAGTCTCAAGGAACTGCAAAGTTGGGGCCTGGTCGGCGTGACGCATGTGCTCGGCGACCGTCGCGACTACTTCGAGGCGCGGGGCGATACGTGGGAAATGCTCGTGACGATTCTGAACGAACGCAAGAAGCGCGAGCTCGACCCGACCCTGACGATGCTGCGCCAGTGCGTGCTCGATATGGAGAACGACAAGCAAACGCCCGCCGCGGTGAAGGAGAACATTCAGACGATGATGACGTTCGTGACGACACTGTCGGAGTGGTTCGACGAGATCACCGTCCTGCCCCGCTCGACGCTCGTCGCGCTGATGAAGCTGGGTGGCAAGGTCGCGCGCGCGATCCCCGTCCGCAGGCGCCGCAAGTAGCTTTTTATTTGGACTTGCATTTCTCTCATGACAGAAATAACTGAAAACATCTCCAGAACGCCTGACCGGGCGAACGATGAATGGTGAATCGTGATGACTAACACTCCCTTGCACGTCCTGATTATCGGCGGTTACGGCATGTTCGGATTGCGCCTGACGAAGAATCTCGCTCGGTATTACGACATCGAGATCACGATCGCCGGTCGCAACCTGAACAAGGCACGCGAGTTGCAGACCGAAATCGCGACGCGCTGGAAGAAAAACATCGGCATCGTGAAGATCGACCTGTTCGATGAGCAACTTGCCGCGCGCATCGGCGCGCTCGACGTTGACTGCGTCGTGAACGCGAGCGGCCCGTTCCAGGGTCAGGACTACCGCGTGCCGCAGGCCTGCATCGAAGCGGGCACGCACTACCTGGACCTGGCAGACGACCGTGAATTCGTCGCCGACATCGGCCGGCTGAACGACGCGGCCCTCGCCAAAGGCCTGCTGATCGCGGCCGGCGCGAGTACCGTGCCGGCGCTCAGCAGCGCGGTCGTCGATCACTACCGCAGCGAATTCTATGCGCTCGATTCGATTCGCATCGGTATCTCTCCGGGCAACCAGATCAGGCGTGGCATCGG
>JBLYYV010000005.1:0-26709 GCA_048550095.1 Gammaproteobacteria bacterium | reverse complement strand
GTGGGTGCTTCGAGAAGTCACTCCGCGCGAGCGGCGATGAAGCGAACAAGTTTTCTCCAGTCGGGTTAGTGCAGGGCGGGGCGGAGTTCGAGAGTGGGGACGATTTCGGCTTCGATGGCCATCAGTTCCTGCAGGCGGGGGTAGACCTGATCTTCGTCGAATTCCTTGAGCAGGATGTGGGCGAACTGGTGCGCGTGTTTTTTCTCGGCCTTCCACAGGCGTTCATAGAATTCTCGCATCGGTTCTTCTTCGATCGTTTCGGCGAGGATCTGGAAGCGTTCTGCTCCGCGGGTTTCGATGACCGATGAGATCAGCATTCGATCTATAAGTCTTTCGTCTCGGCCGTGGCGGGCCACGGCGATCAGTTTCTGGATGTAGGGGTCCGGCTCGTCACGACGGAGCGCCAGGCCGCGCTGTTCGATCAGCGTGTAGACCTCGCGGAAGTGTTCGAGTTCTTCCTGCGCCAGGTCAATCAGCGTGCCGATCAGTTTGGTCCGGTCGGGATATTTGGCCACCAGGCTCATCGCGAATGCGAAGGCTTTTCGCTCGCAGTTGGCGTGATCGAGCAGAAAGGTGTCGAAGTCGGCCAGCACGATAGGCGCCCACTCGGGCGACGTGTCGATCTGAAGGTCGATGGATTTCCTGCTCAATTGACTGTTCCGGTGTCGGTTTTGGACGGCCGCCAATTGTACCCGCTGGGGCTGCTCGCGGCGCCACGGCAAACTGGGCTAAAATGGCCGCCCGCCTGCGGACAGGCGGGTCGCCTCGAAGCGCAATGAATTCAATAAGAAACTGGGGAGCTTCTCGATGAAATTGGTTACGGCAATCATCAAACCCTTCAGGCTCGACGACGTGCGTAACGCCCTGAACGAAGAGGGCGTCCACGGCATGACGGTTACCGAGGTCAAGGGTTTCGGCCGTCAGCGGGGGCACACGGAGCTGTATCGTGGGGCTGAATACGTCGTCGATTTCCTGCCGAAGTCGAAGATCGAAGTCGCAGTCGCAGACGATCAGGTGGATCGTGTCATCGAGGCGATCACGGGGGCCGCGAAGACCGGTAAGGTCGGCGATGGCAAGATCTTCGTAGCCAGTCTCGAGCAGGCCGTGCGGATTCGCACCGGCGAAACGGGCGACAACGCGCTGTAGGATAAAGCGCCGCCAGGAATTGGGCGGTGATAACAACGACACGTATCGCAGAGCGGCCGGTGGGTTCTCGCCGGTCGTCCTGGATCGAAAACCGGGGGATACAGATGCTTCGATCGAGATTGACGGCGCCGCTGCTGGTGACGCTGCTGGTTGTTCCCGGCTGGTGTGCCGCCGAAGGGATCGACTCCGGTGATACGGCGTGGATGCTGACGTCCACGGCACTCGTCCTGTTCATGACGCTCCCGGGCCTCGCGCTGTTTTATTCCGGCCTGGTGCGGGCGAGAAACGTACTGTCGTTGTTGATGCAGTGTTTCGCGATCGCGTGCATGGCGTCTATCGTCTGGGTGCTGATCGGCTACAGTTTGTTCGCGACCGATGGCGGCGGCGCCAATGGCTTCGTCGGCGGGTTGAGCAAGACGTTCCTGCTCGGGGTAACGACGGAGTCCGTGTCCGGGACGATGCCCGAGACCGTGTTCGTGATGTTCCAGATGACGTTCGCGATCATCACGCCCGCGCTGATCGTCGGCGGCTTCGCCGAGCGCATGCGCTTTAGTTCGATGTTTCTGTTTTCCACGCTATGGCTCATCATCGTCTATATCCCGGTGGCTCACTGGGTGTGGGGCGGAGGTTGGCTGGCCGATTTGGGGTTCATGGACTTTGCGGGTGGCGCGGTGGTGCACATCAACGCCGGTATCGCGGCGCTCGTGGCCGCACTCGTCATGGGCAATCGCAAGGGCTTTCCAACGACGCCGATGCCGCCGCACAATCTGCCGATGACCGTCACGGGTGCGTGCATGCTGTGGGTCGGCTGGTTCGGGTTCAATGCCGGCAGCGCGCTGGCGGCGGATGGGGCGGCCGGAATGGCGATGCTCGTTACGCATACGGGCGCGGCGGCCGGCTCGATCGGCTGGATGATTCGGGAATGGGTCCGCTTCGGCAAGCCGAGTGTCCTGGGTATCGTCACGGGCATGGTCGCGGGGCTTGGCACGATTACGCCGGCTTCCGGCTACGTCGGGCCGGGCGGCGCGCTGGTCATTGGTTTGCTCGCGGGTCTCGTGTGTTTTTCGGCGACGCAGGCCATCAAGCAGAAATTCAAGATTGACGATTCACTGGACGTGTTTCCGGTGCACGGCGTCGGCGGATTCATCGGCATCCTGCTGACCGCGGTGTTCGCATCATCGCAGCTCGGTGTCTTCAGCGGACAGGGTCTCGCAGAAGGGGCCACGATCGTCAGTCAGTTTGGCGTTCAGGCGATCGGTGCGATGGCTACCGCTGTCTGGTGTGGCGTCGCAACCTGGGTAATTCTGAAGGTCGTCGACGTGCTGACAGGCCTGCGAGTATCTCAGGACGAGGAGACTCAAGGTCTCGACATCGCCCTCCACGACGAGCAGGGCTACAACCTTTAGGCACTATCGGGCCGTCGCCGGCGGCCCGATATTGTTACTCCGAGTGGTGGGCGATCAGCTCGCGTAGCTTGTCGTCGCAGTTGCCCAGTTTGAGGATTTCGGCGCGGATTGATTCGCCCATCTCGGCGTCCGGATCGACGATCGACAGTTGCGTCAGCGCTTCGAGTTGCTCCGTCGACGGCTCGCGCGACAGCCAGTAGTGAAACGCATCGTGCCGCGCATGTTCGGGCGTGTGTTCCATGCCGGGCTTGAGCTTGAAGACCTGATCCTTGATGTAATCGTCGTCAGGCACCATTCGCAGTTCCTGCCATTCTTTCGGGAACCGCATCATTTCCAGGTAGTCATTGGTGTTCATGGGTCTCGGTTCTTTGCTTGATGTACCGTGTTCTTGCGTACCACATCCAGTATACCAAGCGATTTTTCCATTCGAACGTGTGGAATACCGTGACTGATGAACTCGTCACCGACCGTTGCGAAGCCGCACCGGCGATAGAAATCGACGGCGATGAGTCGAGCGTGGAGGAACAGTGTGGGCATTGCACGCGCGCGCGCGGCTGCTTCGACTCCGTCAACGATTCCGCGCCCAAGCCCGCGGTTGCGGAGGTCCGGGACGACGAGCATCTGACGTAACTGACCGACTGCATCATCATGTCGTATCAGTATGGCGCCCCCGGCGAGTCGGTCGCCGTCGAACAGGCCGATATGCACATGATTCTTCTCGGCATCCAGGTCTTCGTCATAAAGGTTTAAGCCGAGCGGCACGCGAAGGATCTCCTGGCGCAGTTCGCAGAACGCTCGGTAGTCTGCGGTGCCCCAGTCGAATTCGCGGATTTCCATCGTCGGCGACGCCGGGGACTCAGGCTGCGGCAGCGGTCCGCCGCGCGTCGTGCACGACACGAACGCCGAGCAACACGACGAGGATGGCGACATAGACCAGTGGTTCCGTAAGGTCTTTCTTGACCTGCATGAAAAAGTGCCAGCAGCCGGCCGCCGCGATTCCATACACCAGTTTGTGCAGGGTGACCCAGTTGCGGCCCAGCTTGCGGCGCCAGCCGCTGGTGGACGTGACGGCGAGCGGGATCATCGCCAGCAGTGCGACAAACCCGATCGTGATGAAGGGTCGCTCGATAACGTCTTCGACGATCCGGTCGAGGTCGAAGCGATGATCCAGCACCAGGTAGTTCAGAAAATGTAATGCGCAATACGTGAATGCGAACAGTCCGAGCATGCGCCGAAACTGCACGGGCCAGGCCTGTCCGATTGCATAACGCAGCGGCGTAACGGCCAGTGTCAGCAGCAGGAAGCGGAGGCCCCATTCACCGAGGGTATCCTGGATGTCTTCGATCGGATTGGGCCCGAGTCGAAACGAGCCGATCTCGAACACGCGCAGCAACAGAATAGTCAGCGGGATCAGGCAAGCGATAAAGACGGCCGGTTTACCGTACCGGTTGATCGTGCGCAGACTGGGCAAGGGCGAGGCGCCTTTAGAAGTTGCGGCGCAGATCCAGGCCGCTGTAGAGGCTGGCAACCTGATCCGCATAACCGTTGAACATCAGCGTCGGTTGCCGTTTACCGAACAGCCCGCTGCCGATGACCCGCTCGGTCGCCTGGCTCCAGCGCGGGTGGTCGACTTCCGGGTTCACGTTGGCGTAAAAGCCATATTCGCTGGGCGCAGCGAGTGACCAGGTCGTCGGTGGCATCTTCTCCGTGAAGCTGATGCGCACGATAGACTTGATGCTCTTGAAGCCGTATTTCCACGGCACCATCAGCCTGAGTGGGGCGCCGTTCTGATTCGGCAGGTCTTTGCCATACAGGCCCGTCACCATCAGGGTCAGCGGATGCATGGCCTCCTCGATCGTCAGGCCCTCGACGTAAGGAAAATCCAGCACGCCGCGACGCTGACCGGGCATCTCCGACGGGCGCACGACCGTCTCGAAGGCGACGTACTTGGCCCTTGAGTTCGGTTTGAATCGCTTTAGCAGATCGCCCAGTGGAATACCGTTCCACGGCACGATCATCGACCAGGCTTCGACACATCGAAGCCGGTAGATGCGCTCCTCGATCGTATGCGGTCCGACGATGTCGTCGTAGTCGAACGTACCGGTGACTTCGGCCTCCCCATCGATCTTCACGCTCCAGGGCCTCGACTTGAAGCCCTTGGCGTATTTGGCCGGGTCGCCTTTGTCCAGGCCGAACTCGTAGAAATTGTTGTATTGCGTGATGTCGCTCAGCGAGTTGGGGACGAGCTCCGCCTCCCCTGAAGACGCCGGCGCGGCTTCGCTGCGATTGTCCGAGCAGGCCGTCCCGATGAGCATGCCGGCACCGGCGAGCGACGATGTCCGGATGAAGTTTCTCCGATTGACGAAATGCTCCTCGGGCGTGATATCGGAGGATTTGATGTCAGAGGGGCGCTTGATCAGCATTCGTCGTATTCCTCAGTTCGTTTTACCGCTGAAGTAGCCATTGAGGCTCCAGTCGTAGTCTACGTGACGCAATTCGAATTCCTCGGCGCGGAGCGCTTCCTGCACTTCCGCATCCTCAGCAAACCGGGCCAGGTAGCGCTGCACCGAGCCGCCGGCCTTCTCGAAGTCATCCGCGTACCAGTCAAAGATCTTCGATACAAATGCTATTCGTCGTTCGAGGTCGAATCGGTTTCGTGTCGGATCGTTGATGAAGTCCCGAGCCGCATCGTGCAGCTGCGTGTTGATGGCCCCGGTCCGGTACGCGCGGCTGGCGAGGCGTGGGCACGACATCGATGCGCAGACGATCGCGAAATGAATCCGCGGGTCGCCCATCTTCATGATGCGCTCGTGCTCCAGGTCTTCGAGGGTGATCGGTTCGCCGATCATGGTGTATTTCAGTTTTCTGAAGAATGTACGCCTGCTCCAGCGGCTTCCCGGAGACGCGCCATCCAGGATGCCCTGTATCGCCAGCGCGTTGTAGGCGTTCAGGTAGAACGCCATGCCACCGTCCGGTCCATCGAGGACGCTAGCCGGGCTCGCGGCAAGCTGGTCGACGAATACCGCAAAGCGCGGGTCCGCGGCAATGCCATCGTAATCGACGAACCCGTTCCGAACATTCTGCAGGAGCACCTGTTCATAGGCGTCGAAATCGGGTGTGCTTGCAGGTGAACTGGCCGACCAGCCGCACGCCATCGCAAGCAGGAGCCAGTGCATGATATGGCGGCGCGCGTGTGTGGAATAGAAATGCATCATCAGGTCTTTGGAGCGGCGGAATCGAGCAAGGTTCCCGGCCGCCGTCAAAGTTTCGCCGTCGGTCCGTGCGCTTCAACTATACTGTCAAACCATGAGCAACTCTAACTGTGGCCGCCTGGGCTGCCTTCGGACCGCGATCGGGTTTGCCGCGTCGTTACTGGTCGCTTTGACCCTGACCGGCTGTGGCGGCGATAACGATTCTGCCTCGGACGACGGCGCGAATCCCGCCGCCCGGATCGTCAACCTCGGCGGTACGACGGTGCCCGACACGCCCGGTGAGGCGGTCTGGCTGGCATTCGAGCGCGAGGCGGAATCCGCATCGGGCGGACGTCTCGACATGCGGCCGTTGATCTATGGTCAACTCGGTTCCGAGGAGCAGCTGCTGTCCGGTTTGCGGCGCGGGCGTATTCAGTTCGCCAACCTGTCCGCGCAGGTGACGTCGACGGTCGTACCCGAACTCGCATTGTTGTATGCGCCATTCCTGTTCGATAGCTTCGAAGAAGCCGACTATGTCTACGACAACTATCTGACCGATATCTATCGCGAACTTCTCGCGGCCCAGAATCTTTACCTGTTGACGTGGTACGAGATCGGCTTTCACTCGGTCTACGCAAAAGAGCCCATCATCCTGCCGGCCGACGCCGCGGGGAAGCGGTTTCGTGTGTCGAGCAGTCTCAATGCCAGGTTGTTTGCCGAGGCGATCGGCGCTGACGTCATCCCGCTGGGCTTCGGCGAGATCGTCTCGGGATTGCAGACCGGACTGATCGAGGCGGGCGAGAACTCGATCAGCCTGTACGCGCGGACCGGAATCGCCGACGAGGCGCCGGAGTACACGCAGACGAAGCACGCGTTCGGGGTTTCGGTCATCGTTGCTGATCAGAAATGGTGGAATGCGCTCGACGCGTCGGAGCGGGCGATTCTGAGCGAGGCGTTCCCGATGATCGACGAATCGCGGCGACTCACGCGCCAGCAGGATGACATCGACCTGCAGGACCCCGAGCTCGGCATCCGCGTGCACGAGCTGACGTCCGGGCAGCGTGACGACTGGAAAAGCACGACGGCCGGTGTCACGAATAAACTGGTCGACGCGCTCGGCGGCCGCTCCGGCGAGATCTACGACATGATCCTGCGGGGCAAGGCGGAGTTTGCCGCGCAATAGACCTGTTCGTGCGCAGTCGCCGATTCCCGCCCGGCTGCGTGAAGCAAAGTCGAGTCTCGGGTGGATGCCAGCACAGCGCTGATGACCGTAGTGAATGCGGCGAGGTGAGCTGTTTTCTCGACGAACGGCGTTATTGGTCTGACCCTGTGGCATAGAATGGCTTAAAAGGTCCTGCACAGTTGGCGGATGCAAAGTACGACAGATAATCAGCCCGATAGAGAAACAGCGCTGGATGCTTCGCGATGGAGGCACTTGCTCGACAACCATGAGTTCCAGTTCTGGTTGCTGCAAGTCCTCGGTTGGACAGGCTGGGCCACCGCCGGCAGTCTCGCGTGGATGTACTGGAAGGCGGACTCGGTGGTGATTTCGCTGTTCCCGCCGGCCGCATTGGGCGGATTGGCGATCAGCACCGGTCTGCGCTACCTGTACCGCTGGGTGTGGAATGCGACACCGTTTTGGCGGAGTGCGACCGTACTGGTCGGTTCCTACCTGGGCGCCGCGCTCTGGCGCGTCTGGAACAACACGCTCGTATTTACCTTTGCCGGCCACGTGCCGGAAATCGGTTCGCCCACCGGGATCATGTCCTATTTCGAGGGCATCCTGACATCGTTCTACCTGTTGCTGTGCTGGAGCGGACTGTATTTCGGAATCAAGTACTACCAGATGCTGCAGCGGCAGACCCGGCAGCTACTGGAAATGTCCGACATGGCCCGACAGGCGCAACTCAAGATGCTGCGCTACCAGTTGAACCCGCACTTTTTGTTCAACACGTTGAACGCAATTTCGACGCTGATTCACGAGCGTCAGACGGACCTGGCGAATACCATGGTTTCTCTGTTGTCGAGTTTTCTGCGGTACTCGCTCGACAGTGATCCGATGGCCAAGGTCGAGCTGGACGATGAAATCACCGCGCTGAGGCTCTACCTGGATATCGAGCAGGTTCGATTCGAAGAGCGCCTGAAAATCGAGATCGACATCGATGAGCGATCACA
The DNA here is from genome assembly GCA_048550095.1 of Gammaproteobacteria bacterium. GTDB lineage: Bacteria > Pseudomonadota > Gammaproteobacteria > Steroidobacterales > SMWD01. Next base: position 18,791 of record JBLYYV010000005.1, on the reverse strand, counting down.
CCGCGCGCTCATCCCCAGCCTGATTCTTCAGCCCCTCGTCGAGAACGCCGTCAAATACGCCGTCGCCACCAGCGAGGAGGGTGGCACGATCCGTATCTCTGCGCGGGAGTTTGGTGGCGAGTTGCTGCTGGAAGTCGGCGATGACGGACCCGGTATCGCCGATATGCGGATTGCGGCCGGAGAATTGCCGGACGGTCGCGGTGTCGGTTTGCGCAACACGCGGGATCGACTTCGATCCGTGTTCGGCGACGCGCAGTCATTTCGTATCGAGAATGCGGAGCCGCATGGTCTCAGGATTTGCCTGCGGATGCCGTTTCAGACTCGCTAATGAATACCGATCCACCGCCGCTGCGTGCGGTTATCGTCGATGACGAGTCGCTGGCCAGGCGTGGATTGAAGTTGCGCCTGGATCAGGTCGGCGATGTCGACGTCGTGGGCGAAAGCAGCAATGGGCGCGAGGCCACGGCGACGATACGCGAGACCGTGCCGGACGTCGTCTTCCTGGATATCCAGATGCCCGGCATGAACGGGTTCGACGTCGTGAGGGAGCTCCAGGCCGACAACATGCCGCAAATTATCTTCGTGACGGCATTCGATCATTTCGCCGTGCAGGCGTTCGACGTCCACGCTGTCGACTATGTTCTCAAGCCCGTCGAGGTGGATCGCCTGAGGATAGCCGTGGCGAAGGCGAGGGAACGACTCGATAACCGGCGGGCCGAGGCGCGCAAGGGTGAGCTGATGCAGCTTGTCATGAAGCTGACCGGTAAATCCGCAGGCGCGATCGACCGGATGGCACAGCCCGGCACCTCCACCTATGCGGAACGATTCACGATAAAGGATCGTGACGAGATAACGATTCTGCCGGTGGCGGACATCACGTGGATCGACGCGGCCGGCGACTACATGTGCCTGCACGCGAACGGGCAAACCTACGTCATGAGAGTCACGATGAAGTCACTGGAGCAGCAACTCGACCCGTCGATATTTCAGCGGGTTCACCGGTCAACCATCGTCAATCTGACGCACATCGCGAAGCTGACATCGCACATCAATGGCGAGTACTTCCTGACTCTGGATTGTGGCGCATGTCTGAAGACCAGCCGCAGCTACCGAGACGCTCTGCGCCATCTGATCAATTGAGATCCTGAGCATTTCGTCGCACGAGATATTCGTCTCGCCGCAATCTCTCTGACTCAGAGTGCCGAGCGCGTTAGGCTCAGATCTCTTCCCGAGCATCGGAGTCTGGCTCCATGGATCTCACCGCCACATCGCTGCGAAATCCCGCGGCCGTCGCTATTGGCGTCGTCATGGTCCTGCTGCTCGGGGCCTACAGCCTGGTGAAGCTGCCGATCCAGCTGTTCCCCGAGATCGACAACCCGACGATCAGTATTCAGACAGTCTGGAGTTCCGCGTCTCCCAGGGAGATCGAGGCGGAGATCGTCGAGCCCATCGAAGAAGTGCTGCAAGGCATTCCCGGCGTGCAGGAAATGACAGCATGGGCCAACGCGGGCAATGCCTGGATCAACCTGCGGTTCGGTCTGGAAGCTGACATGCAGCAAGCGGCGGTGGACGTGATCAGTCGGATGAATCGCCTGCCGGCACTACCAGCAGACGCCGAACCGCCGATAATCATGGCCGGTGCGGGGCAGGACAACACGCCCGCATTGACCTACTTTTTCGTCCAGTTGTTGCCGGGCAACCCTAAGGATCCCGGCGACTACGCCCAGTTCGTGGAAGACGTCATTCGGCCGGCAATCCAGGCGGTTCCGGGCGTTGCCAACGTCCGCATATCCAACGGTTTCGACGGCGATGACGAGCTCCAGGTTCGATTTGATCCATATCGAGTGGCCGACCTGGGAATCCAGATTCCGGAGCTGGCGGAACGCATCGGGCGTGCGAATGACGTTTCCGGCGGTTTCGTGGACGTCGGGCGGCGTCAGTACACACTGCGCTTTGCCGGGCGCTATGAGCCGGAGGATCTCAAGGAGCTGGTACTTGAATGGCGCGATGGTCGACCGATTCGTCTCGGAGACGTGGCTGATATCGAGATTGCGCGGAGCAAGGGGCGCGCCATCGTAACGCAGAACGGAAACCGCGCTTTCAGCCTGCGTATCGATCGCGTCAACGGAGCCAACGCGCTCGATACGCTCAATCGCGTCAAGGCGGTCGTCGATGAACTAAAGTCGGGCCCGCTCGCGGCGAACGGTTTGACGATGGCGCAGTCCTTCGATGCTTCCGTTTTCATTTATCGCGCGATCAATCTGGTCACGAGTAATCTCGTGTTGGGCGTCTGCCTCGCCGTCGGCGTCCTGTGGTGGTTCCTCAGGCGAATGCGCGCGACTCTGATCGTTGCGCTCGCAATTCCGATTTCGTTGCTGGCTACGTTTATCGTACTGCGCCTGACCGGCCGAACGATCAACGTCATTTCGCTGGCGGGGCTCGCGTTCGCGACCGGCATGGTGCTGGATGCGGCGATTGTCGTTCTGGAAAACATTATTCGACATCGCGAGCAGGGCGATGCCGCGGACACAAGCGCGCACGAGGGGGCGAGACAGGTCTGGGGGGCATTATTGGCTTCGACGACGACAACGGTCGCGATCTTCGTTCCCGTGCTGATGCTCGAGGATATCGAGGGTCAGTTGTTCGGCGACCTGGCGCTTACGATTTCGATCGCTGTCATCATGTCCCTCATCGTTGCCGTCACCGTTCTCCCGGTTGCCGCGCGCGCCTGGGTTCACCAGGATCGCCACGTCGATCATCACCAGCGGCTGTGGAATCAAATTACTCGATTCGTCATGCGGCGAACCCGCACGCGCGGCAGGCGCGTTTCCCTGATTGTGGCGCTAATGGCTCTGCCCCTGGTTTTTTCGTGGCAGTTGCTTCCCGAGCTCGATTACCTCCCGCCCGTGAAGCGCAATGCGGTGGATACCTTCTTCGTTTTTCCCCCGGGTATCAGTCGCGACACGATCGAGCGGGAATATGCGCAGGTAATGAACGCGCGCCTGGAGCCATACCTGACCGGTGAGAAAGAGCCGGCTCTGCTCAATCACTACATCATGACCTGGCCCGGAGGTGGCGGCATGGCCGTTCGACCCAGGGATATCCGTCGAATCAGAGACCTGGAGCGAATCATTCGCGACGAAATCACGGCGGATTTGCCGGACCTGACCGCATATGTGGATCAGGTAAACCTGTTCGGGGAATACGGCGGCGGTCGGGATATCAACCTTCATCTTCAGTCGCGCGATCGAGCAACCCTGACCAGGGTCGCCGAGCAGGCCATGGGCTGGATCAACGAATCGTTGCCGGCCGTGTCGGTGCGCCCGGAACCTGCGCTGCAACTCGCCGAGCCCGAGCTGCGGCTGTCGCCGAACGACCGTAACCTCGGTGAAGTCGGCTGGACCCGCGATGAGCTCGGACAAGTCGTGCGCGCTGCAGGAGACGGCCTGTACGTCGGTGAGTATTTCGACGGCGATCAGCGTCTGAACGTGGTGTTACGTTCGCAGCCCTGGTCCACGCCGGACCAGTTGTCCAGTCTGCCGCTGTTCACGCCCGCCGGCCAGACGATGCCGCTATCGGAGTTTGCGCGCGTGTCGAGAACGGTCGGACCGACGCAGCTAAAGCGGGTGGCCGGTCGGCGAACGGTGACTCTGCGGCTCGTGCCGCCCGAAGACATGTCCCTGGAGCGGGCCATCGCCGTCATTCGCGATGAAATCGAGCCGCGGATCCGCGCGGCGTTGCCGACAGACGGCAGCCTGAGATACGGCGGGAGCGCGGATAATTTACGCAAGGCGATTCGCACGATGTCGGAAAATTTCGGCGTGGCGCTGTTGTTACTGTTCCTGCTGATGAGCGCGCTGTTTCGTTCGCCGCGCGACAGCCTGCTCGTAACGTTGTCGACCCCGTTGGCGATGGTTGGCGGCGTTATTGCGTTGCGCGTACTCAACCTGTTTACCTTCCAGCCGCTGGATCTGCTGACGATGGTCGGCTTTGTAATCCTGCTGGGCCTGGTCGTGAACAATGCCATCCTGCTGGTGCATCAGACTCGCAGTGCCGAGCGGGATGGCATGGACCGGCGAGCTGCGGTGGAACTGGCGTTGCAGAGTCGACTACGCCCGATATTCATGAGCACGCTGACCAGCATATTCGGAATGTTGCCGCTACTACTTGCGCCTGGCGCCGGTAGTGTCATCTACCGAGGTCTTGCGGCCGTCATCGTCGGCGGCATGTGCGTCAGTGCGCTCTTTACGTTGCTGTTATTGCCCGCCTTACTGAGCGTGGGTAGTCGTCGCGAGAGGCGCACGGTACCCGAGGCGTTCGTCGAGTCGACGGAAGCCGGGCTAAAGTCCGCCACCTGACGGGGAGATGGATATGAAAATCAGTCGAGCTGGATCATGCTTGTCGATCACGTTCTTCCTGGTGCTCGCGGTCGCGAATTATTCGCCGAGGGCGTTCGCGGTCGAAGAGGCCGCCGTTCCGATCGAAATCGCGACTGCCGTTTCGCGGAGCGTCGTCGAACCACTATGGGTCCCCGGCACCGTCGTGAGTCGTCAGGATTCGAACGTCGCGTCCGAGATTGCCGGACGCCTGGACTGGCTCGCCGAGGTCGGAGATCGCGTCGAAGCGGGCGATCCGATAGCGAGATTCGATGAGGGTGCCTGGCGGATTCAGCTGCGGATCGACACAGCGGACATCCGGCGGCTGGATGCAAATATTGAGTTCCTGAACCTCCAGCTCGACCGATTCATGACGCTGGCCGACTCGAACAGTACGGCGGCATCGGAAGTCGATCGGCTGAAAATGGAACTGCGGATGCTCAACCAGCAGCACGCCGCCGCGATCGCTCGGCGGGACCAGACGCGGCGCGAGCTTGATCTGACCAAATTGTCCGCCCCGTTTGCCGGCGTGATCGTCGAGCGGAGCGGTGAGGTGGGTGAATTCGCTCGCGTCGGCGAGCCCATTCTCCGCATGGTCAATGTTTCTTCACTCGAGGTCGTTGCCCGCGCACCGGTGAACGTGGGCCGAAATATGCGATCGGGCGACGTCGTCGCGCTTAAAAGTGACACGGTCACGCTTCGGACGCCGGTACGGGCGCTCATTCCGATCGGGGATGAGCGTTCTCGGGGCATCGAGCTCCGTGTCGAGCTGCCCGCCGGCGACTGGATCGTCGGGGATGCGGTGCGCGTTGCGCTCGACGATGGTGAGCGCGCGGCGCATGTAACGATCCCGCGCGACGCACTGGTTCTGCGCGACGGCCTCGTCTATGTCTTCAGGCTGCTCGCGGACGCGACGGCTCAGCGGGTTCCCGTGCGGGTCGGCAACGGAATCGGAGATCTCGTCGCTGTCGACGGAGACGTGGGTATCGGCGACCAGGTGGTCGTCCGGGGCGCCGAGCGTCTCAAAGACGGCCAAGCGGTGAGAGTGTTGGGCGACAGCACCGTTGCCGGAACGATCCGCTCCGTCAACGAGTCAGGTTAGACGCGAGTCGACGACCAATACCGCGCTGCCGCTGACATTGCCGTCCTTCAGGTCGTGGAGGGCACGATTCGCTTCGTCGAGCGGGTAGGTGGTCACCTGTGGTGTCAGGAAACCCTCGGCGGCCAGGGCCATGAAGTCATGGCCGTCCTGACGCGTCAGGTTGGCGACGGACCGGATCACGCGTTCGCCCCACAGGTCCGCATACGGAAACGACGGAATATCGCTCATGTGGATGCCGCCGCAGACGACGGATCCGCCCTTGCGAATGTCCTTGAGCGCCTTCGGCACCAGATCTCCGACCGGCGCGAAAATCAGCGCGGCATCGAGTTCGTGCGGCGGGCGTTCGTCCGATCCGCCCGTCCACGTGACGCCGAGTTGACGCGCGAAACGCTGCGCCTGCGCGTCGCCCGGACTCGTAAACGCATAGACTTCCTGTCCTGAATGGATTGCGAGCTGCGTGACGATGTGTGCGGCGGAACCGAACCCGTACAGCCCGATGCGCTGCGCGTCGCCGGCGAGTCGCAGGCTGCGAAAGCCGATCAGGCCTGCGCAGAGCAGTGGCGCGGTCGCCGCGGCGGAAAGACGTTCGTCGAGCACGAAGCAGTAGCGCGCATCGGCCCGCATGTACTCCGCGTAACCACCGTCGATGTGATAGCCGTGAAAACGTGCGGCGTCGCACAGGTTCTCCTGGTCGTTCCTGCAGTAAGTGCATTCGCCGCAGGTCCAGCCCAGCCATGCCACACCCACGCGCTCGCCCACGGTGATCGGCGATTCGACGCCGGCACTGACGACTTTGCCGACGACCTGATGGCCGGGGACGATCGGATACGGAACCTCCGGTAACTCGCCGTCGCGGACATGCAAATCGGTTCGGCAGACGCCACAGGCCTCGACGCGAATCACCACGTCCGCGCCGCCGGGGCTCGGTTTCGGCCTGGGGTCTTCGACGAGATCCTGTCCCGGGCCCGGGCAAACCCAGGCTTTCATGCCGGGTCGCTCACGTCAGTCGCCGGGACGCTCCAGCCGTCCGCGATCGGATTCCGGCTGCTGCAGTTCGCCTTTGTCTTTCACCTCGGCCGCGGCCACGTAGTTGAATTCATGCCGTGACAACAGGTCCGGCGTGACCATCGCATCTCCATCCATGAACCGGGGACGGTAAGCGGAGCGTCGATAGACAGACACCATAGAATCATCCATCACGCCGGATGGTTCGCTCTCGACGACTTTGATGTTCGTGGCTCTGCCATCTTCATCGACGTCATAACGGATAACGACGAAGCCCACCCGGGTCGGGCCGGATATTCGGCGGGGGTTGCGTGCGTTATTTGGAAACGGCCCGCCGGACAGACGTACCGGCAGGCGAAAATATTGGTCTCGTTCATCGAGGTATTCCTCGCTGCTCGACAGGTCCTTCCATGCCTCGGCATACTCGGCTCTCGCGGATTGCGGCCGCCCTTCGCGCGAATAAAGATCACCCAGCGCGACCTGGAGTTGCGCGCGTCGCATCCGGTCGGGCTCGGGATTGGCATCCACCAGTTTTACGCCCTTGCGCAACGTCGTCGCGGCGGCCGGGCGATTCCCCTGGCTTTCGTAAAGTCTCGCCAGGCCCATGAGTGCGTCCGCCCGCGCGACACTGATCTCACCTTCGCTCTCGCGCAGTATTCGATCCGCGCCGCGGAAAACCAGAGCGGCCTGCTCGAGATTGCCGATACGGCCATACCACTCGGCGAGTTTATACATGCCGGGCACGACGCGCGGATCGTTGCGGCCATATTTGCGCTGGTAGATCTCCAGTTGTGCCTCCTGGTAGAAGCTCGCGTCATCGTAATCGCCGGTGCCGATATAGCTTTCCGTCAGGCCGTCCTGGATGCCGAACTGCTCGAAGTTCGTGAACCCCAGTTCGATGTTATTGAGCCGCAGCGCGCGATCGAAACTCTCGATCGCCTTCTCATAGTTGCCGGCGCGATTATAAGTATGGCCAAGGCCACTCAACGGGTTGATCAGGCGAGCCGACAGCATGCCTTCGTGGCGCTCGATCACCGAGATCGCGCTGCCATAGTTCTGCTCCGCCGCCGCCAGGTCGCCGTTGTGGGATTGCATGATCGCCAGGTTGATCAGCGGCGTCGCGAGTTCTTCCGACTCTGGCCCATATACCTGTTGGGTGAGCTCTGCCACCTGCAACGCTGCTCTTGTCGCGTCGGCGTCGCGGCCCTCGCTGCGCAGTCGCATGAACCTCGCATAGGCTGCATCGATGTCATCTCTGGTGGCCATCGGTGGCGCGGCCATTTCGGGTTCGGCCGACTCTGACTCGGTCAATGCGGGTGCCGGCGCCGATGCAGTGTCGGCCTCGGCAGCGTTCTCTTCCGCCTGCGCCGCGCCGAGATCCTCGGCGGCGGCCGTCACCGCAATCGCCAGGAGTGCGACGGATACCAGGGCATGTCTTGCGGCGTTGCTGTTCACGATGCGTTGCTTGCGTGCCTGAGATGTTGGGCCGGTGGTTGCGTCCTAGTATCCGCACGGCGGGCCTCTCTGTCGATAGTTCGGCCGTCTGCAGCGGATGCTACACTGAGGTTCGTTCCACGAGCCCTGATTAGATGTTTCTACGCCGCAAGAGTTCGACCCTGCCGACCCCGGAGCAGGCCCTGCCGGGCCGCGACGATCCGTTGCCGGTGCCCGACAAACATTACGTTAACGGTAATCCTCTGAAGCCGCCGTTCCCGGATAATCTCGAACAGGCGGTGTTCGCACTCGGGTGTTTCTGGGGCGCCGAGCGATGCTTCTGGCAGATCGACGGCGTTTTTACGACCGCCGTCGGCTATACGGCGGGACCCACGCCGAATCCGACCTACGAAGAAGTTTGCAGTGGCCAGACCGGCCATACGGAGGCCGTTCTGGTCGTATTCGATCCGCGGCAGGTCACGTTCGAACAGTTGCTGAAGGTGTTCTGGGAATCCCACGACCCGACGCAGGGCATGCGCCAGGGGAATGATGTCGGCACGCAATATCGGTCCGGCGTTTATTTCTTCGACGAACGCCAGCGACAGGCGGCGGATCGCTCGAAGCGCCAGTACGGGGAAGCCCTGCAGAATGCGGGCCGCGACGAGATTACGACCGAGATCGTTGCGGCGCAGGAGTTCTATTACGCAGAGGATTATCACCAGCAGTATCTCGCCAAGAACCCCGGCGGCTACTGTGGCCTGGGCGGCACCGGCGTCACCCTCTGAGGCCATTCGGAGGATTGACGCCCGGCTGGTTGCGCGGCCCAAAACCTCGATCTCTCGCGCATTCCGCAACATTCGCCAGGCTCATCCCGCCGAAACTGTGATGCTGACCACGTTCCTCTTGATTATGGTCATTAAGATGGGGCTGGGTTTCTGAGTGTCACTGATAGCGGGGTTTCCGGACGTTGCTGCAAAAGCGCATCAAAGTCGACACGGCTAACATCGAAATGGGCATGTTTGTCGCTCAGCTCGATCGATCGTGGCTCGAGACGCCGTTCATCCAGCGCGGCTTCGTCGTCTCGAAACACGACGAGATCTCTCTGCTGCGCAAGTTCTGCACGCATGTGTACGTCGACGTCGAGCGCAGTTCGTTACCCGAGAAGCAAATCTGGAAGGCCCACCATCAATCGGGTGCAGCCGGCGATCCCTTCACGGAAACATTTATTAGAAAGCGCCGCGAGCTGCGTTCCTCGCAGCAGGTTCGCGGTTTTCTCGGGGTGCTGCGCAAGTTGAACCCGGTTAAACGCGGCCGGGGTTCGGCCGGGACGACCGAAGGACTCGTAAGCATCGTACCCACCCGCGCAGAGGCGCCGCAGGCGGCGGCGGCTTTCGGGTTTGCTGCCGAACGAATGCGCGAGATCCTGGCCTACGTCAAGAAAGGCCATCGCATCGATATCGACATGATCAAGTCAGCCGTCGATCCAATGATCGACAGCGTCATGCGCAACCCCGACGCACTCGCCTGGTATGGCGCGTTGCGCAAGCGCGAGGACGGCGTGCACAGTTATTCGATGACCACGGCGATCTGGGCGCTGATCCTCGGACGGCACCTCGGGTTCGAACGGCATCGGCTCCAGAACCTGGCGATGGGGGGCTTGCTGCTCAATATCGGCAACCTCCGCATCCCGCGTTCCGTTGGCATCAAAGAAGGTTCATTGACCGAGGACGAGCATAAGATCATTCGCATGCACGTCGACTATGGTGTCGAGATCGTCAAGAAATCCTCGGCATTCACCGAGGACGTCATCGATATGGTGCGATGCCATCACGAACGCTTCGACGGTTCAGGCTATCCGGAAGGCCTGCAGGGCAAGAATATACCCATTTATGGCCGAATCGCGGGCGTCATCGACGCTTACGACGCTATCATCAGCAGCAAGCCATATCGCGGTCCGAAGTGCGCCTACGATGCCGTGCGCGAGCTGAACAAATTGTCGGGCGACAAGTTCCAGGTCGAGGTAATCGAGCAATTCGTTCAGGCGATCGGCATGTTCCCGACCGGTAGCCTCGTCGAGCTGAACACCGGCGAGGTGGCGATCGTCATCGAGCAGAACCGTGAGCGCCGTCTGCGTCCGAATCTGCTGATGATCCTGGACACGAAGAAGCAGCCCGTCAGTTCGAACAGCATCATGGCGCTTTCCAGGGTTCCGGAAAGCGCGGACAACCGCAAATCACGCTGGATCGTCGGCGGCTACGACGCCGGCACGTTCGACATCGACCCGAAGGACTATTTCTTCGGTCTCAAGGGAACCGCGTGATGACCGAGCAGGACGTTTCACACTTTCGTTTCTCGTTGTTGTTGAAGGAAATCGACAACATGCGGGTACAGTCCGGCGTCTCCACGGTGGCAATGGCCCTGATTCAGCTCGACGGCATGGAGGAGATCAACGAACGCTTTGGTTATCTCGGCGGAGACAAGGTCCTGAAGGAATTCGCAGTTCGCCTTGCCGGCGTTACCGATGCCAATGGGCGCGCCTTCGAGATTACCGGTACGTCATTTGCGCTGCTGATCGCGAATCCCCTCCACGAGGGAGATGCCGTATCCGGCGCCGAAAAGATTGCGAACGTTGCTTCCGAGCCCGTTCGAATCGGTACCGGCAAAGCGCGCGTCAACGCCCGGATCGGCTTGTCAATATTGCCCGAACCGGCGGCGACGGCAGAGGAGTTACTGCGCCAATGCGAGCTCGCGCTCGCTGCAGCTCGCCGCCACGGTGAGACCTACCGGGTGTTCACGCCGACCCTGGCTGAAAACAGCGAGATGAACAAATCGTGGTTCGACGTCGATGCGGCGGTCGAGCAGGGCGAGTTCGAGCTTCACTACCAGCCGAGAATCGATCTCAGGACGGGCACGCTGGTCGGTGCGGAAGCGTTGATCCGCTGGCAGAGTCCGCATGCCGGAACGATCCCGCCGAGCTACTTCATGCCGGACATCACGAGTACCGAGGGTGTTCGCAAGATGCTGAGGTTTGTGCTCCGGACGTCACTCGCGGACGCCGGTCGCTGGCTCGAGCGAATCCCGAACTTCACGCTGTCTGTGAATATGGCGCCCAAGAACCTAACAGATCCGGACATGCTGGTCGTCGTCGAGAATGCCCTCGAGGAGTCCGAGTTCCCGGCCGAGCGCCTCGTGCTCGAAGTCAGCGAGGACATCCTGTCAGGGAACGAGCACAAGGTTCAGGTGCAATTCGCGAAGTTACGCGCGCGTGGTATTCGTGTATCGATAGACGACTTCGGTACGGGTCGCTCGAGTATGGCGGCGCTTAAAGCCTTGCCGATCGACCAGATTAAGATTGATCAGGCGTTCGTGGTTCCGAGCCCGTCGAACGAAGTTGATCGAAGGATCGTCGGCGCGCTGGTGCAGCTAGGACACGCCTTCGGCTTCGAGGTCGTTGCCGAGGGTATCGAAGACGCCGACATCATGCAGACGCTGCTGGCGATCGGCTGCGAGACCGGCGAAGGGTTTCACTTCAGTCGCCCGATTCCGGCCGCGCAGTTCGAGGCCGAGTGGATCGACCGGTTCGACCGGGCTCGCAGCGAATCCGCCTGACTGCATCGCCTGACCGACGCGCGGCAGCTCGCCGCTGGCATCCTCGGCTTCCACCCAATGAAGGGCTAGAGTGACCTGTATCCAAGACAGGGAGCTGGCCATGAAATCCGGATACCCCCCTGGTCGCGCCACGCGGCGAGACTTGTTGAAATTCGGCGTGCGAGCGGCACTTGCCAGCGCTCTTTTTCCGGCGCCCGTATTGCCGGCCGAGCGCATGCTGACGCGACCGATTCCCTCGTCCGGTGAGGCCCTGCCGGTGATCGGTCTCGGTACATCACGCACCTTCGATGTTGGCGATGATGCGGCCGGCCGTTCGGCATGTCGCGATGTGCTTGAGGCATTGCACGCAAGTGGCGCGACGCTGGTCGATTCATCGCCGATGTACCGCAGCGCCGAACAGGTAACCGGCGATCTTGCGGCAGAGTTACGGATGACCGACCGGCTTTTCTGGGCGACGAAAGTCTGGGCGGACGGGGTCGATGCCGGTATAGAGCAGATGGAAGAGTCCATGCGGTTGTTCAACACGAATCAGATCGATCTCATGCAGATACACAACCTGCGTGACTGGAAAACGCACATGCCAGTGCTGCGCGATTGGAAAGCGGAAGGAAGAATTCGCTACATCGGCATTACACATTCTCGAGCGCAGGCTTTCGCGGATCTCGAGCGCGTCATCAACGAGGCCGAATTGGATTTCGTGCAGCTGAATTATTCGCTGGCCGAGCGCGAGGCCGAAGAGCGTTTGCTGCCCCTGTGTGCCGACAAGGGAATCGCGACGCTGATCAATCGACCGTTTGCTCGTGGCGCGTTGTTCGGCGCCGTCGAAGGTCGACCGGTCCCGGAATGGGCGGCGGATTTCGATGCCGTCTCCTGGGGGCAGTTCTTCCTCAAATTCATCCTGTCGCATCCCGCGTGCACCTGCCTGATTCCGGCCACGCGCAAAGTCGGTCACATGGTCGAAAACGCTGGCGCCGGTTTCGGCGCTCTGCCGAATCAGGATCAGCGCGAAAAGATGATTACGTTCATGGAGAATGTGTAGATCGCGAACTTATGTCGCATCGCGAAATCTGTTCCCGGCGGTCATTTCCGGGGAGCCGGGTTCCGTGTCGACTAACGGTCTCGTATTGAAGGCTGCGAGCCGCCGAACTGACTGTTTAATAAGATAAAAGATCGCGTTCCACTCCCACCCGGCCCGGGTAAATCGTGCAGCGGCGGCAGACGATCGTGTATTCGTTGGGCTAGTGCTTCGCCCACGCCAGAATATGTTTAAACGATGCCCAGACTGTGAAGCGTCTCACAGACTTCGATCGGTCGAATCGCGATTCTGACTACCAATACTTTTTCAGGCCCCGGCGACCGGTAAAACAGCCGTCGGAACATAAAGCAAAGGAGCTCTCGCAGGACAACCAGAACAACAACTCGAAAAACAATAAGAATCGCACGAGTAACCTCCGCTTAAAGCAAGGAGTGTGAAGATGATGATTGTGCCGGAGTCGAAGAATGAAGTCGGAGCGCAGCAAAGCGCCGAGTTCATCGAGGACCTTTCGAGTTTTGCGTCCATCCATAATACGTCCCGATGGTCAGGGACCTTCGGCGAGTTCCTTCAAGATATACTGCCGGCCGATCCGTATCGTCTGACACGCACATCTCATCAGTACATTTATGACATGTTGCGCTGGTATCGCGACCAGCAGCGCGACGGTCATCCCGAGTCCACCAACCCGACCGAATTATTTGCGACCGACCTGTACGGCATCGACGAAGCGCTCGATCGCGTCGTCGAGTACTTCAAGGCTGCCAGCGCCGGCTCGGACGTCGGTCGTCGCCTGCTGCTGATGCTGGGTCCGCCGTCCGGCGGTAAGTCTTCGGTCGTGATTCTGCTGAAGCGCGCACTCGAGGATTACAGCCAGACGGACGAAGGCGCGATTTACGCGCTGCAGGGATCGCCCCTTCACGAAACGCCGTTGAATCTCATCCCCGCCAGCATGCGGCCGAAGTTTCGGGAGACCTACGGCATCGAGCTGGAAGGCCAGCTTACGCCGCACAGCAAGGCGGTCCTCGACGACGACTATGCCGGAGACTTCATGCAGTACCCGGTCGAAAGGATCTTCCTCTCCGAGGCCTCGCGCGTCGGTATCGGCACGTATGCGCCGCATGACCCAACGACCGCCGACATCGCCGACCTGGTCGGCTCCGTGGATCTGTCGAAGGTCGCCGAGATCGGCGACGAGGGCGATCCGCGCGCGTGGTCATGGTCCGGCGCCGTGTACGCCGCCAGCCGCGGTGTACTCGAGATGATCGAGATTCTGAAGGTGAAGCGTGAGTTCCTCTACCTGCTGCTGACCCTGACGCAGGAAAAGAACGTCAAGGTGTCGCGCTTCCCGCTCATCCATATGGACGAGACGATTCTCGCGCACACGAACCTGGCGGAATTCAACAAGTTCGTGCAGGAGAAGGAAAACGAGGCATTGCTGGACCGCATGGTCATCGTCAAGGTGCCATATACGCTGTCGTACCTGGACGAGGCGAGGATCTACAAGAAACTCGTGTCAAGTGCGCCCGCATTCCGCTCCGCGCACCTCGACCCGCATGTGTTGCAGCTCGCGGCCGTATTCTCGATCCTGACGCGGCTCCAGGAAACTGATAACGACGGCTTAGACCTATCGAAGAAACTACGGCTGTATGCGGGCGAGGATGTCGAAGGATTTTCACAGACAGATATCGGCAAGCTGCGTAACCAGAGTCCCGACGAGGGCCTGTACGGGGTCAGTCCGCGTTTCGTCATCAACGCGATTTCCAATGCCATCACGCGCAGCGATGCGCGCAGCCTGACGAGCATGGAGATGCTGCTGGCGCTGAAAGACACGATCGAGTCTGACGCCCGCATGGATGAGAAGCAGAAAAAGCAGTGGATCGACTTTCTGGTCGCCGCACGCAAGGATTTCTATAACCGCTGGGTCAAGGACGACGTCCATCGCGCATTGTTCGCGTCATTCGAGGACGAGGCACAGGATCTGCTCGAGAAATATCTCGACGAGGTCGAAGCGTCGCTGGACAAGCGGGAGGTGGAAGATCCGATCACCGGCGAATCGCGCCCGGCGGACGAGCGATTTTTGCGCTCTGTCGAGGAGAAGATCAAGGTCTCCGACTCCGGCAAGCAGTCCTTCCGCCAGGAAGTCGTGCGCAAGGCCATGGTCTCTTTCAAGGCCGGCGAGAAATTTACGCTCGAGAGTCATGCGCGCCTCCATGAAGCGATCGGACAATACCTCTTCGAGGAGCGTCGTGACGTCTTGCGCCTGGTGACTTCCAGCGCGCGCCCGGACGCCGATGCGCAGAGCAAGATCACGGCCGTGCAGGAGCGGCTCATCGATGAATACGGTTATGACGAGCATAGTGCCGGCGAGGCACTGAATTACGTGACGACGTTGTTGTCGCAGGAGTAACTGACGGGGTACGTCATGAATCGACCTTCTACTTTCGCGTGTTTCGAGGAAAGTGACCGGCAGTGGTATGACCTGTTCTCGCGCGGCGCACGCGACTGGTTGCGCCACAACGAGAAGATCAGCAAGGCCGTTCGCGACAAGCTGCCCGAGCTGATGTCCGAAGCGGATGTGCTCGGGAGCACGGATAGCACGGTCAAGGTTCCGGTCCGATTCATGGAGCACTTCCGTTTCAAGCTGCGACCGCCGGAGGAGCAGAACGGGGCGGGTCAGGGCAAGGCGCAGCCGGGCGACAAGCTCGGCAAAGCGCAGCCGAAGCAAGGTGATGACGGTCAGAGGGAGGCCGGTGGCAGCGGCGAGGGTGGCTACGACCTGGTGCTCGAATTCAAGATTGATGACATCATCGACTGGCTCTGGGAAGAACTGAAGTTACCGAACCTGCAGCCCAAGACCGGCGTAGCGAACGACGATGACCTGGTCCGGGAGGGCTGGAACCGTCGCGGTGCGAGGTCGCGGCTCGACCGGCGCCGCTCGATGCGCGAGTCGATCAAGCGTCGCGCGGTCGACGTGAACGGGCCCGCATTTACGGACGACGACCTGCGCTATCGCCAACTGCACGTGCGTCAGCAGCCTGCTACGAAGGCCGTCGTGTTCTTCGCGATGGACGTCTCTTCGAGCATGCGCGACAAGGATCGGAGGCTGGCAAAGACATTTTTCTTCTGGGTTATCCAGGGGTTAAAGCGGCAATACAAGCACATTGAGCCGGTATTCATCGCCCATACCGTCAAGGCCTGGGAGTTCGACGAGCAGGAATTTTTCCAGGTGCGCGGATCCGGCGGCACCGTGGCCTCGTCGGCGTTCAACGTCGTCAACGATGCCATACGCGATCGCTACGATCCGTCGCAGTACAACGTCTATTTGTTTTACGCATCGGATGGCGAGAATTTTCGCGACGATCATGACAAGGCCGAGGCGAGTCTCGGCGACATCGGACGGATCGCGAACTACCTCGGCTATGTTGAAACGCCTGCAAGCGCGGAACGCGCCCTGAAGACCGAGACTGCGAAGATCTTCGATGCGATCGGTGAGGGTGACGTCGATGCGAGCAGTTTCGCATTGACCGACAACGACTCGGTCTGGGAAGCGATTCGCGGATTCTTCCAGGAACAGGCCGGCGAGACCACATCCTGAAAAGTGGGGAACTGACAGGGGGACCTTACATGTCACAGTCGCTAGAACAGATCGGTCTGGATCTCGAGGAACTCGGCAGGAGCCTCGGCCTCGACTACTATCCGCTCCACTTCGAGGAGGTCCCGCCCAGTTTCATGATGGAGATCGCGGTGTACGGCCTGCCCGTGCGCATGCCGCACTGGTCGTTCGGCGTTCGCTATATCTATCAGCTCGTGCAACATCGCATGGGCAACTCCCGCTTGTTCGAAGTCGTGTTCCCGGGCAACCCCGGGCGGGCGTACCTCGCCAAGGGGAACAGCGTCCCGGAGAACACACTCGTCATCGCGCACGTTCTCGGTCACGCCGATTTCTCGAAGCATAATTCGCTGTTCAAGCGCAGCCAGGAGGAGATCGGCTATCGAATCGTCGAACAGGCGGCGGGTCATGCCAAGCGCATCTCTGCGGCCATCGAAGAGCATGGCCAGGCGCGGGTCGAGCGCGTGCTCGATGCCGCGCTGGCACTGGAAGCCCATGTCGATACCTTCAAGGGCGTGCAGCGCGAGTCATACTCCGCGTCGACCGCCGCATCGTCTGCGTCTCCGGCCAGGAATTCCGGGTTTGCGGAGCGCTTTAATGCGCTGCCGGGCGGCGATATTGCGGGGCTGTCGGGTGATGACCAGGGTGAGCCGCCGACGTTTCCGCCTTCGCCGGAGCACGATCTCCTGTGGTTCATCGCCAACTACGCGCCGGAGATGGAAGGCTGGGAGCGTGATATTTTCCTGGCCGTGCGCGAGGAGTCGTTCTACTTCTATCCCGTCTTCGCCTGTCAGATCATGAACGAGGGTTGGGCCTGTTACTGGCACGCGCGCTTGCTGCGCGAAGCCGAGTTCCTGTCGCAGCAGGATTATCTCGACGCCATCAAGACGCATTCCGATGTCGTCAGGCCGCACGCGTCGGGCAATCAGGTCGCTCTCGCGCCGAATCCTTATCATCTCGGCTTCTGCATGTGGGAGAAGCTGATCGAGGAGCATGGCCTCGAGGCCGCATTCGAAATTCGCCGCAACGAGGATGACTTCAGTTTCATCCGCAACTACCTGACGCCGGAGCTCGCTGCGGAACTGGAGATGTTCGAGTATGTCGCGCGCAAGGACGGGATGGTCGAAGTGGTCGACACCGGCATCGACGCGCTACACGACGCGATACTCGGCGCGAAGTACAATTTCGGCGCGCCCGTCGTCGCCGCTGACCAGGTCGATCCAGACGGCACCCTGCATCTCGTTCACGATCACGCAGCCGACGGCCGCGGGCTCGATCTGCGCCGAACGGAGCGCGTGCTGGAGTATATTCACCGCGTCTGGCGGCGCACCGTCAATCTCCGCACCGTCGATGTGCGCGGCGCCGAGCGAGTGCTGACCGCGCCGGCCTGAACGTCGCGGCGGTACGAGCCGCATTGGCCAGTTCTCCCGGACGATGCATTCGCTGCGGACTGCAGGCCGGATCGACCGGCATTTTCCGCGCTGCTATCATTGGGGACTTATCAGGACGCCTCCTGCCAGGAGAGCGTTGCCCGTTAACACAAACAAGAACAGGGGGTGTCCGTGGCGCCAATTACCAAGCTTCACGACACGGATCATGTCCGGAACATCGCACTCGTCGGCCACGCCGGCGTCGGCAAGACCACACTACTAGAAGCCCTGCTGGCGAAGACCGGCGCGATTAGCACCGCCGGCAGCCTGCAGAGAGGGTCGACCGTTTCCGATTTCTCGAAGCAGGAGCGGGAGCAAGGGCATTCCCTGGATTCAGCCATCTGTCATTTCGATCACGATGGCGTTTTCGTCAACGTGATCGATACGCCCGGATATCCGGACTTCGCGGGCCGGGCTATGAGCGTGCTGGCGGGCGTGGAGACGGCGGTCGTCGTGATCAATGCCGAGAACGGCGTCGAAATGATGACGGAGCGCCTGATGGAATTCGCCGGCGATCGTCGCATGTGCCGAATGATCGTCGTCAACAAGATCGATGCGGCTGGTGGGAACTGCGAGCGGGTCCTTGCAGAGATCCGGGAGCATTTCGGCACCGAATGCCTGCCTCTGAATCTCCCGGCCGATAATGCGGCATCCGTGGCTGACTGCTTCTTCGAGCCGGCTGCTACGACGCCCGACTTTTCGAGCGTCGACGCCGCGCACACGGAAATGATCGACCAGGTCGTCGAGCTCGATGACGCGCTGATGGAGGTCTATCTCGAGCAGGGTCAGGACATCAGTCCCGAGCAGTTACACGATCCGTTCGAGCGGGCGCTGCGGCGCGGGCATTTGATCCCGGTTTGTTTCGTGTCGGCGGAAACCGGTTCCGGCCTGAATCAACTCCTGAACATCATCACCCGGCTGATGCCGAGCCCGCATGAAGCCAATCCGCCCCAGTTCATGAAGGGTGAAGGTGAATCGGCCGAGACGATCCAGGTCACCGCGAATCCCGACGATCATTTCATTGGCCATGTGTTCAAGGTCAAAGTCGACCCCTATATCGGCCGCATGGGAATCTTCAGGGTGCACCAGGGCACGATCAAGGCCGGTGACCAGGTGTTCATCGGCGAGCGCCGCAAGGGGTTCAAGGTCGCGCATCTGTATCGGCTGCAAGGCAAGGAGACCATCGAAG
>JBLYYV010000004.1:0-12025 GCA_048550095.1 Gammaproteobacteria bacterium | reverse complement strand
CGATTACAACGCCGGCAAACAACGGGAGCTTTCAGCGCAGGCAATCGACCGGGACACCGACGGATCCGCGAACGTCAACGCGAGACGCCTGACGAATATCGGCACTTTCCGGGCCTATGTCGTCAACTACCTGCGCAGCCGGCCGGACATCAGCAAGGACATGACATTCATCGTTCGCCAGCTTGCACCCACGGCCGAAGGCGTACCGATCGAGCTTTATGTTTTCACGAACGACACGGCATGGGCCGCATATGAGAGTATTCAGGCGGACGTCTTCGACCATCTGCTTGCCATCATCCCGGAATTCGGCCTGCGGGTGTTCCAGAGGCCGTCCGGACTCGACCTGCGTGAATGGACGCATACGGGCGACAACAAGGCTGCGAATTGACGGATCAAACGACACAGCAAATTCGACCCAGCGGTCGCCGCGCGGCGGTCGTGCTCCTCGTGGCGACGCTCGCGCTGACGGGCTGCAGCCAGGAGGTCGTCGTGCAAACGACATTCCCCGATCCGCTCGTCGAAGAGATTGAACTCGATGCGGGCGTTTATTTCGCCGAAGAACTGAAAAACTACGACTATACCGAGGATCTGCCGGGTGACGTCTCGTGGTCGTTCACGCTTGGCGAGGCCAACGTCAAGATGTTCAATCGGGCCCTCGGCGCGCTGTTCCAGGAGCTGGTGCCCGTCGACCAGCCCGGCGGCGTGGGCGCGCCGTTCGACCGGGTGGACCTCGTTGTCGCGCCGAAACTCGAAGCGTTCGAATTCTCCCTGCCGCGACAATCGCGGTCGGACCAGTATGCCGTCTGGATCAAGTACACTATTGCCATACACGAGCCCGACGGTACGCTGTTTACCGAGTGGCCCGTCAGCGCTTACGGACAGGCAGACTCACGCCTGTTTCGCGGCAGCGGCGCCATGGAAGCCGCGGTCGTGCGCGCGATGCGCGATGCGATCGCAAATATCGTCATCGGGCTGCCCGAAGAGCCCAACGTAAAGGCGGCGCTGTCGCCGGACGACGTGCAACCGGAGGGTACCGCGACCGAGGAGCTCGCAGCGGAACCGCTGCCCGGCGACGCGGTCGAATCGGAAGACGAACCGGCTGAGGAACTGCCGGGGGACACTGAAGGCACGGAGGAGATCCCGGCCGAAGAAGCTCGGACCTGAACAGGCATGGAAGAACACACACCACATTACCGGCGCGGCCTCAGGCAGCTGTGCGCTGGCGTGCTGAGCATCGCGCTGGCCGGTTGCATGACGACGCGCGTCGAAGAATCGAAGAACTCCAAGACGGGTATTGCGGACCATGAAAGCGTCGTGATCCTCGAGGCGAGTTACCACAATGGCAACGAGACCGAGGATGAGTTCGTCGACTGCGTAGCCAAGACCGTGCAGAAAGGCCGTAACGGCCTGCGGGTCATCCCGGAAGACGCTTTCATCGATTCGCTGTTCCCGTGGTTCGAACCGCGCACGATGCCGCAGGGGCCGGAGTTCCTGCCGGCCCTGATGGAGAAACCCGGCGTCGATGCGCGCATGAAGGAAAACGGCGTGCGCTACATCATCTGGGTCACCGGAGACACCGAGCGCTCCGCCAGCGGCGGCAGCCTGTCCTGCGCCGTTGCCCCGGGCGGCGGCGGTTGCTTCGGACTGGCGTGGTGGGAGAACGATTCCTCCTACGAAGCAGCGATCTGGGATATCCGCGACGGCAAGTCGGCCGGCGCGGTCAGCGCGGATGTCCAGGGCACCTCGGTCATTCCGGCGGTCATCGTGCCGGTGCCGCTGATTGCGCGCACCAAGTCGGCCGCCTGCAAGGGCCTGGCGCGAAACCTGCGTGAATTCATCGTGGATTCCGGACCTCTGTAGGCGCAAGCCCGGTTCTCATGCCCACCAGATCGTGCGCACGTCGAGTCGTGACCATCGCGCTGCTCGTCGCATCGGCGGGTGCGCATGCCGCCGATACCTACAAACTCGCATTCGAACTCAGCCTGCAGGCCGGCAAGCCGCGCGCCGAGGCAGCGATCGAGTTGCGGCAGAAATCCGCACTACTCCGCGAGGCCCGCTTCCGCGCGCCTGCACCGCGGTTCGACGACTTTGCGGGCGACGGCGAGATCGAGCGTGACGGAGACTTCGTAACCTGGACTCCGCCGCGGACCGGCGGTCGCATCACCTACACCGTCGACCTCGAAAACGAGCGGGACAGCGGCCGCTTCGACAGCCTGGTCACCCAGAAATGGGCCCTGTTCCGCGCCGACGACGCATTCCCGCCGGCGCGGGTCCGGCATCGCTCCAACGCACATTCGAAATCAACCCTGAAGTTTTCGCTGCCTGGCGACTGGACCGTGATTACGCCGTTTGCGGAACGTCCGACCGGCGGGTATCTCATCGACAATCCGGACCGCGCCTTCGACCGGCCGACTGGGTGGTTGATTGCCGGCAAGCTTGGCAGGCGCAAGGACATGATCGCCGGGATCGAGGTCTCCATCGCCGCGCCGGTCGGCGCCGGCGTCGAGCGCGTCAGCATGCTCGCGCTACTGCGATGGACACTGCCGGACCTGGCGCGCGAACTGGGTGAATTACCGCCGCGTATCAGCATCGTTGCCGCCGGCGCCCCGATGTGGCGCGGCGGCCTGTCGGCGCCCAACTCCATGTTCCTGCACGCGGATCGCCCGCTACTGAGCGAGAACGCCACCAGCACGCTGCTGCATGAGGTCGTGCATGTGCTGATGCCGGTGCGGACGAAACGCGATCAGGACTGGATCGACGAGGGCATCGCCGAGTACGTCACGCTGCGCCTGCTCCGCGACAGCAATACGATATCCGTGGAACGATTCGACAAGGCGCTGGCCGGATTCGCCGCGCGCGGCAAGGCTGTCGACACGCTGGTGACGCCCGCCGCGTCCGGCGCGGTGCGCGCGCGAGCCGTCACCATAATCGCGGCGCTCGACGCCGAAATCGAAAAGCTCACCGACCGATCGAAGAACCTCTTCGACCTCGTGCGGGCCGCTCAGGCCGCCGACGAGCCGCTCGACGCCGATGCGTTGCGAAACCTCGCACTCGAACTG
The DNA here is from genome assembly GCA_048550095.1 of Gammaproteobacteria bacterium. GTDB lineage: Bacteria > Pseudomonadota > Gammaproteobacteria > Steroidobacterales > SMWD01. Next base: position 8,966 of record JBLYYV010000004.1, on the reverse strand, counting down.
ACCGGAGCCGCAGAGATCAACTCGCTCGAAACTATTCGCTAGGCTGATTCCAATTTAACTAAATATCGTAAGCTATTAATATTTAAATAATTAGCTCATAATTCGTGGGCTAATGGATAAAGAAAAAAATAATCATAACGATATCCTGCACACCCTGAAGACCGAGAACGCGAATCTGCGCGGCCGCATTCAGGACCTCGAAACCTACATCGACGGACGCAAAACCCGCTGGGATGCGTTGGCCGCGAAATTGATCGGGGAACGGCAAACGATCGCGGACCTGGAGTCGGCGGTGCAGGTGCGAGACGCACGGATTGCGGGATTCGCCCGGACGACGGCCCGACTCGAGCGCCGCATGGACGGACAGCGCCGCGAGATCGAGATTCTTCGGGAACGTCGCACCGATGCGCTGCAGGCGACGGCCAACCCAACCCGCCATTCGGGGAAAGAGGAAAAGATCATTCTCCGCGCCGCCTACGACAAGCTCGCCGCCATGCGCGCTGAGCAGACCCGCCTGCGGGAAGAACTCGAAGAGAAGAACGCCTACGTCGACCAACTATGCGCAAGGCTCAGCGAACTGGAGCTCGAGCGTCGCGCCAATACGGACGAACTCCGGCGACAGCGCGGGATCATCGATCACATCGAAAACGAGATCAGGGCGCGACTGACCAAGGTCGCCCGCAACAGCCGCAAACCGGAAAGACAGCGCGAGATCACAACGTCGATCATGAAACTCGACGCAGATCGCGCGCGGAATCGCGAGTACCTGCCGGACGATCCCGTCACGACGATGGGGCGCCTCCGCCTGCTGGCGGACGACGGCAACGGCGCTGCCTACGAGATCGGCGCGCGCACGATCTCGGTCGGGCGCGGCCCCCATAACGACATCCGCCTCGAGCGAGCATCCGTCAGCCGCGAGCATGCGCGGATCACGCCGACGGTCGACGGCATCCTGATCGAGGATCTTTGCAGCCGCAATGGCATCCGTATCAACGGCGAACGTGTCGCTCGACGCAATCTCCAGTCCGGCGACATCGTCATGGTGGGCCAGGTGAAGTTTCGCTATACGACCTCCGTCATCCCATTCAATCGACATAACGCGTCCTGAACCAACCGGTTCGAGTCCCCTGGCGCTCCCGCTTGCTGTGAGCGGCCTCACGGAACATTGCCGGGAATTGCGCCACAGTGGCCGGCGGAACCTCCCATGCACGACGGCAAAGCACTTCACCCGCGCGCGAACCCTGCGCGCAACCATCGACGGCGACTGCGCCAACTCCTGTTCGCGCGGCTGTGGTTACCGAGAATCGTCTACGAAGCGCTTCCCTACCTGTACATCGTCCTCGGCGTCACTGCGCTGGGATCCGCGATGTTCACGCCTGACTGGACCTGGATATTCCCGTGGGCAATGCTGATCGGCCTGATCTGCCTGCATGCCGGCCTGGCGCTGGTCACCCTCCGCTACCGCATCCGCCGCGGCAGGAAGCCGCCGACCGAATAACCGCGCCGAACGCCGAAAACGGTCCGGATGTGTGCGAAAATCAGCCGCGATTCAGTTTAATTGCGTACTTCCATGATTAAGTCAAATGAGCGGTCGCTCGCCGCCCGTCTGCGGACGGCCCTCCTCGCGCTCTTGCTGAGCTTTGCGATCGTCCCCGTTTTCGCATTCATAGGCGGATCGATCGTCGTCGGCGAATACGAGGGCTCCAGCGGACTGCTGGGTTATCTGATGGCCATTTACGGCGACGCTCTGAAAGGACGGTGGCTCGCCTGGCTGCTGATCTTGTCGCCCGTGCTGATCATCGGGTGCTGGACGTTGATCCTGAAGCTACTGCGATACTCGAAGCAGACACCGACGCCGGCGGCTGAATCGAGCTAAATAAAATATATAAAACAAAATATTAGCTATTTTATTTAAAGCTTTTACTCTACTCCGGCCAGTAGTGCCAACCGGTTGCCAGCAGCCCCAGCCACAGGAGCGAGAGGAATATATAGCGCCAGTTCCGGGCGCGCAGCGTACCGAGAAAACCGAGGCCGGCCATCAGCGCCAAACCGCTGAATATCAGCGTCGCGCGGAACAACTCGGGCAATTCGGCATCAAATCGAGGGTTGTCGTTGCGCAGGATCCAGAAGACCAGCAGCACGACGCCGAGGCTGAAAGCGATCGAAAACAAGCTGCCGAGCACGATGCCCAGAACGACTGTGAATGGTTGCATGGTTTGCTCTGCGTTAACCGACGGATCTGCGTACTGGGACCTTGCCTGATATGATGAGTCCGTCTAGCCTTCGGGGCTATTGTGTACCCGAGTTGCTGCGAAGCGTAAGAAATGTTGATACATAAGTCCACGAGCGGCCCCCGCGCCGGCCGGAAAACGATCCGCGCCGCACAGCTACTGTTCGCGGCAGCGATGCTGCTGCTCGTCGCCTATCCCGGCGCCGGCACGGACTCGGTCGATTCGGTCGTCGCCGAGAACACCAACGCGGTCCCCGCGGTCCTGGAATCCACGCAGCGCCACCGACAGGTCGCGCGCATGGTGACGCGCTTCGTAGAACGCGCGCATTATTCGCGCATTGCCGTCGACGATGAATTGTCCGGCCTCGTCCTCGACAATTACATCGAATCCCTCGATCCGAACAAACACTATTTCCGCGCGCCCGACATTACCTACTTCGAGCGCTATCGTTTCGCGCTGGACGACGTTATGCGAACGGGTAATTTCGACCCGATTCTCGACATCTTCCGCCTCTATCGCCTGCGGGCCCAGCAGAACATCGAACTCGCGATCACGACACTGGATTCGGAACCTGACTTCACGACCGAAGACATTTACGTCTTCAATCGTAAAGACGAGCCATGGATCGATTCCGCAGAGGAGATGCAGGACATCTGGCGCAAGCGCGTCACCAACGATGCACTCAGCCTGATCCTCGCCGAGAAATCCTGGGAAGACGCGTCAGACGTGCTGCGCAAGCGCTATGAGCGCGTGTTGAAAAGAATCAACCAGCTCGACAGCGACGACGTTTTCGAGATGTTCCTGAATTCCTTCGCGCGCACGCTTGACCCTCATTCGAGTTATCTGTCACCGCGGCAGTCGGAGGAATACCGCATTCAGATGAGCTTGTCTTACCAGGGCATTGGTGCATCGCTGCAGCTCGAGGACGAGCTCGTCTCCGTGTTGAACGTGATCCCCGGCGGGCCTGCGGCAATCGACGGCCGCATCCAGGCGAATGACCGCATTACGGCGGTCGGCCAAGAGGACGGTGGCGAGATGGTCGACGTGGTCGGCTGGCAGCTCGACGACGTGGTCCAGCTCATTCGCGGGCCGAGCGGCACGACCGTGCGCCTGCAGATCCTGCCCGCTGATGCATTACCGGGCGGCGAGCACCGGGTCATCGAACTGGTCCGTGACAAGATCAAACTCGAAGAGCAGGCGGCCAAGAGCGAGAAAATCGAACTCGAACGACCGGACGGTGGCTCATCCTCGATCGGCGTCATCTCCATCCCGAGTTTCTATCAGGACTATGAGGCGCGCAGCCGCGGCGACAAGGACTATGTAAGCACGACGCGCGACGTCCGCCGCCTGATCGGCGAACTTGAAGACGATGGGATCGACGGCCTCGTTATCGACCTTCGCGGCAACGGCGGCGGCCATCTGTCGGAAGCGACCTCGCTGACGGGCCTGTTCATTCCCGAAGGACCGGTCGTGCAACTCAAGGATACGAACGGCCGCATCGAGGTACTCGATGATCCGGTGCCGCAGGTCGCATACGGTGGTCCGCTGGTACTGCTCGTCGACCGCTTTAGCGCCTCCGCATCGGAGATTTTTGCGGCTGCGATTCAGGACTACCGCAGGGGCATCGTCATTGGCCAGCGCACGTTCGGCAAGGGTACGGTCCAGAACCTGTACATCCTCGACCAATATGCCCGTCGCGTTCCGGATCCGGGCCTCGGGCAGCTCACGCTCACCATCGGCAAGTACTATCGCGTCACGGGAGGCAGTACCCAGCACCGCGGCGTGCTGCCCGATATCGACCTTCCGTCGGTCGTCGACCCGGAGCGTATCGGCGAGAGCAGCCGCGACCGCGCGTTGCCGTGGGACCAGATCAAGCCGACCGGCTTTCGGGCCGAAGAGCCGCTCGACAGCGAGATCGCCTACCTCACGCAGTATCAGAACTCGCGCATGGTCGACGACCCGGACATCAATTATCTGAAGCTCGATATCGCGGCGGCCGACGAAGCGCGTACGAAGACGTTCGTATCGTTGAACATGGACGCCAGGATTGCAGAGCGCGAAGCGCGGCAGGCAGACCGCCTGATGCGCGAGAATGAACGTCGCGTCGCGGCCGGACTCGAACCGGTCGAGTCGCTCGAAGACCTGGACGTCGGCGAGCAACCCGACATACTCCTCGATCAGGCGACGCGCATCATCGTCGATCTCGTCTCGATCGAAGGCGCCCGGAGCGCCGCGGTCACCGAGGTAGTCGTACCGGGTAGCTGATCGCGCGACCTGCGGACCGTCAGGTCTGCAAGACGGTATAGATATCCCAGTACTCGTCCGCAAGGACGTTGATCGGTACTGACTTGCGCCCCAAAGTGACCGAGCCTTCCTCGAGGTCGAGCTGTATGTCCGAGAAGGACCCGGCGACCGGCACCGTATCCGTTTCCATGCGATAGCTCGCCTGCTCCGCCAGAAATTGCGCGCGCCGCCGAACGTTGCTCACGAGCTCGTCGCCGACCGGCAGAGAGCGCATGCAATTCGCGATCGTGAGATTCAGGTCGCGACAGGCTTCGATATCGCCGTAATTCACGTCCGTCACCTGGCGCACTGATGCTTCCCGCGCCAGCACGCTCATGTTGCGCTGGCTGAAATGAATGAACATTTCCTGCGCAATCGCGATCAGTGCTAGATTGATTTTGCGCCGACCCGGCACGCTGAGACCTGCGAACTGCGGACCCGGTTCTGCGAGCTTCTCGGCCTTGGCTGCCCGGCATCGCTCGGTATGTGTTTGTGCCGCCTGTAACTCCGACTCGAGTGTATCCGCTTCGGCAAGCAACGAGCGACGCTTGAAGAAATTCCAGAAGCCACGCATTTGCGAATGATGCTCGTGAATGAGCCGCAACTGCTCGGTAATTTCGTTTTCGCGATCCTGGCATTTCTCGATCTGGCGTTCGATTACGTGTGCCGCCGCGCGCAGTGTCGACTGGTGCTTCCCGAGCTCGGCCTGCTGTTCGCGTTCCGCTTGATGTGCCGTCAGGTCCTTGCTGAGACGCGCCAGCTTGCGCTTACAGCTGACCCATACGCCGCGCAACTGGTAGAAAACCGACGCATTCGCCGCCTGCAAAGGATCGGACAGCATACCTTCGAGTTGCTCGAGACGTTGTTGCGCCCGCAGGGTTGCCCCTTCCTGTTGCTGCAGTTTTTCCTTGAGGTGTTCGCCCTCGAGCCGAAGATTGGCGAATTCCTTCTTCAGCTCCGCACGATTCCAGAACAGCTTCAGGAGCCGCTCCTCGTCGCCGGGATCGGGCTTCTGTGACAACAGATGTGGCGCGCTCTTGGACATCAATCGTTAAATCTCGGGGCAGCACTAACGGTCGGACACGCCCGAACCGGTCCCAAAAATTAACGTAATGGCCCCCGGGAAACGTTGAAGTAATCTACATTTTTCCACGCGAGCGGGGCTGAAACCCGCATAAAACGGGCACTTCGAGTCAAAAACGTGGACTTCGTCGGATCGACGAATCGGCGCTGTCAGGCCGGGTGGGAGTTAACGCGCAAGGGCTTCGGCCCGTTCGGCTGCGCGGGAAAAACTGTGCCCGGCATCGATCAGATAATCGAGCCACTTGCTCAGCATCATGTTGTTCGACCAGCGCCGATCGAGCTCCTGGCCGAATCGATTCGCCAGACCCTGCAACATCGCGTGCCGGTGATGCTCGGCCCAACCTGCCACCTCGGCCATGCGCGCATCCAGATAGACGCGAATAATGAGATCCGGATCCGCGACGACGGAATCCTGTTCGTCGAACAGGTAAGTCATTCGCAGGATATGCGTATAGCGCGCGGTCGACTCGACCCACAGGAACAGATCGCAATCGCCGGGTGTGGTCGAGACGAGGTTGTCGTCCAGGTTGACGATGTTACCGACCAGCCTTCCGAGCTTGATGAAATTACTTTCATACAGCGCCATCAAACCCCCGAAACTTCGCGGGCTTGCTGCGCACTCCGGAACGATGTAACTATCGACCAGCATCGTTCGACTATATCACAGCGAATATGGCGACAACTTCGATGTAACTCGTTCACCGAGCGTCGTTTTTGTGCTAGAAGATCCGACCGATTTCGCACGAAAATGCGATCCGCATTTAACCCGACTACTTGTTGATTCGCCGTTCGACGTTCGTGCTGCTGAGTATCTTGCTCGAGATTTCCTCGATCGAAAACGAGGTCGCGTTGACATGCGGTATCTGATATTTGCGAAACATCGCTTCCGCCGCCCGTAACTCGAACGTCACCTGTTTCGGACTCGCGTACTGCCCCGCTGCGCGACGCTCCTTGCGTATCTGCACCAGACGATCAGGATCGATCGTCAGACCGTATAGCTTGTCGCGGAACGGTCTCAGCAAACGTGGCAACTCGGCGGTTTCAAGATCGTCTTCGGCGAGTGGGTAGTTCGCCGCGAAAACACCGTAGTGCATCGCCAGGTAAAGGCAGGTCGGCGTCTTGCCGGAACGAGAAACGCCGATGAGGATAACGTCGGCCTTGTCGTAGCCGACGGTGCTACCACCATCATCATAGTTGAGCGCGAAATTGGTGGCCTCGATGCGCTCGTCGTACTTGCCGGTATCGCTGATACCGTGCGCGCGGCCGGACGTCAGCGACGACTTTGCCTGCAGTTCCTGCTCGAGCGGACCGAGGAAAGTCTTGAAGAAATCGAGGAACAAGCCCGACGCATGCAAAAATCGATTGCGTAAGTCTTCATGGACCAGGGTTGAGAAAATTATCGGTCGAGCGCCGGTCTCCGAACTAACCGCATTAATGTGGCGTATGGCAGCCTCCGCCTTGTCAACCGAATCGATAAATGGCAGAGTGATTTGATCGAATTCGTGCTCCTCGAACTGGGTCAAAAGACTGTGACCGAGTGTCTCGGCGGTAACACCGGTCTGGTCGGATAGAAAAAAAACGGTTCGGTGAGCCATTGACTAGTCCCGGCGATCGGATTGGCGATATCGAGTGCGATTCTCCATGTCTCTGACCACAAAACAAGGGAGGCTGCCTTGGAAGCCTATGTAGCCCCATTACAAAGCTTCGGGATGGACCATGTCGACCAGGTCGGGGGCAAGAACGCTTCCCTCGGCGAGATGATCACCAACCTGACGGATCTCGGCATTCGGGTTCCCGGCGGTTACGCGACGACGGCGCAGGCCTACCGCGATTTTCTGTCGTATTCGGTCGACGGCAAACCCAGCGTGGCGGATCAGGTCAACGCAATCCTGGACGATCTCGACGTCGATGATGTCCGGGCGCTGGCCAGTGCCGGCAAGACGATACGCGACATGGTTCTCGCGGCGCCGCTACCGGAACGCCTGAATGCTGAGATCGAGGCGGCATGGCAAGGTATGCTCGACGAACACGGCAACGATGTCACCATCGCCGTCCGTTCCTCGGCGACCGCCGAGGACCTTCCGGAAGCATCATTCGCCGGACAGCAGGAGACTTTCCTGAACGTGCGCGGCATCGAGCAGCTGCAAAAGTGCCTCCACGAAGTTTTCGCTTCCCTGTACAACGATCGCGCCATCGCTTATCGCGTGCATCAGGGGTTCGCGCACGACCAGGTCGCCCTGTCGGCATGTATTCAGAAGATGGTACGCAGCGATATCGGCGCGAGCGGCGTCATGTTTACGCTCGATACCGATTCCGGGTTTCGCGAGATGGTCTTCATCACCAGTGCTTACGGCTTGGGCGAGACGGTTGTGCAGGGCGCTGTGAATCCAGATGAGTTCTACGTCTACAAACCGGCGCTGAGAGCAGAGAAGCGCTCGATCCTGCGCAAGAACCTCGGTGGCAAGGCAATCAAGATGATCTACGCCGACGACAGTGCCGAAGGACAAATGGTCCAGACCGTCGACGTCGATCCGCAGGACTCGAATCGCTTCTCGCTGACGGACGAAGAAATCGAGACGCTGGCGCGCTACGCGGTGACGATCGAGGATCACTACGGCCGGCCGATGGACATCGAATGGGGCCGCGACGGTGGCGACGACCTGCTGTATATCCTGCAGGCACGACCAGAGACGGTGCAGAGCCATGCCAACAAGGCGGTGCAGCGCTATGCGCTAAAGGGCAAGTCGGACGTGCTCATTACGGGCCGCAGCATTGGCCACCTGATCGGCTCCGGACCGACGCGCATCATCAATAGCGCCGCGGAAATGCATCGCATCAACCCCGGCGATGTCCTGGTCGCCGACATGACGGATCCCGACTGGGAGCCGGTCATGAAGCGCGCCTCTGCGATCGTCACGAATCGCGGCGGCAGGACGTGCCATGCGGCCATCATCGCCCGAGAACTCGGCGTGCCTGCCGTGGTCGGTTGCGGTGACGCAACCGAAAAACTGAAAGACGGCAAGGTGGTCACCGTATCCTGCGCCGAGGGCGATGAAGGGTTCATTTACGAAGGGGCGCTCGACTACGAAAAGCAGCAGATCGAGATCGATAATCTGCCCGACGTACCCGTCAAGATCATGATGAACGTCGGCAACCCCGATCGGGCTTTCGACTTCGCCAACATCCCGAATCACGGTGTCGGCCTCGCGCGGCTCGAGTTCATCGTGAACCGAATGATCGGCGTGCATCCGAAAGCGTTACTCGAATTCGACTCACTGCGCGCGGACATCAAGTCGATGATCCGCGACCAGATGGCCGGCTACGACGATCCGGTAGAGTTCTTCATCGCCAAGCTTGCCGAAGGCATCG
>JBLYYV010000003.1:0-11683 GCA_048550095.1 Gammaproteobacteria bacterium | reverse complement strand
GAGGGCTTCGAATACTCACACGAGGCCTGGTACGCGAATCCCTGGCTGAGTTCCGACGTGCTTATTACGCTATACCTCGGGCTCGATCCGGCATCGCGAGGGCTGAACAGCTATCAGACGGCTAACGACCTGGGCGTCTGGTATTTTCCGGAGGACTACCTGTCGACGCTCAAGGAAACGTTGCTGGAATATTTCGACTAGCTTCGCGATCAACAGGATCGGCCGCCGCACTTTGTCGGTCGTTCAACCAGCGTCTCTTTGCCGAAACTCGACTAGCCAAATCGATCGCCTAGACGGGCCAGGACGACCATCCCCCAGGTCATCGCTACCAGCACCAGGCTCACCAACACCGCTGCCGACCCCTGATCCTTCGCCCGACCCGACAGCTCGTGCCGCTCCGTCCCGATGCGGTCGATCGTGTTTTCGATCGCCGCATTCATCAGCTCGACGATCATGACGAGGAGGATCGAGCCGATCAACAACGCGCGCTCGACCGCCGTCGTCCCGACCCAGAAAGCGGCGGGGATCAATACCACGGCCGCGATGACCTCGAGCCGGAAGGCTTCCTCGTTCTGCCATGCCGCCCGCAGCCCGGCCATGCTGTAACGCGTGGCGGCGACGATGCGGCGAATCCCGCGCGGGCTATCGGGCGTAGCGGTCATCTGACTCCGGGTCGATCACGATCGTGTCGATGTCGATTTTCGGCGGTGGTGAAAGCAAGCGCTTAACTATAGGCCCGAATAGCGGCGCTCGATAGGCCTTGCCGTTGCGCATGTCGCCGGTGATGACGCTGGCCATGGCGTCGCCCGGGATCTCGGCGTCGTTGCCGAGATAGCGTTGCAGCGCGCCGAGGTACTTCACGCGGCGTTCGTGTCCACGCACGACGGTGATGCCGAGCGTCATTTTCGTGTGCACGAGCCCCGGCTGAAACGTGGCGACGGCGATGTTGGAGCCTTTGACTTCCTGTGCTGCCGCGCGGGTAAAAGAGCGGATCCAGGTCTTCGACGGTCCGTAGGCATTCGCGAACGGCACCGGTGACTTCTCGCCGCGCCCGACGACGTTCAGCAAACGCCCGTGCCCCTGCGCCTGGAACATACGCAGCGCATGCACCGAACACAGGCAGGTACCCTTGATGTTGACGTCGATCAATTGCATCAGCGTCGCCGTCGGCAACTGATCGGTTCGGCCCGTGACGCCGGGCATGCCGGCATTGTTGATCCAGCCGTCGATCTCGAGGCCGCCGTCGCGCACGAACCGAAGCAGGTCGCGCACGTCTTCTTCGCGCGAGATGTCGCAGCGCGTGCCGCGCGCCTGCAGACCCATCGTCTCGAGTTGTTCGAGCGCGTGGGTCACGTCGGCGCCGGATTCCGAGGAGATCGTGACGCTGTGGCCCTCCGACAGCAGGCGTTTGGCGGTCGCGAAGCCCAGCCCGCGCGTGCTGCCGGTAAGCACGATGTTCATTCTTTTGTTTATCGTATTGATCTGGCCGCCTCGCTCTGGACGCGCTCGTCGCCAAAAATTCGGCTCTAGTCACGCTAATCTAACACCATGAAGCGTCGCGGCAACAGCGCGTGCAAGCGGGGCAGGCGGCCGCGCTTTTGCGCCTCTTCGGCGAGGTTTGGCCTGATCCGAACCCGGGTTGTCGCTGCGGCAGGCTTTCTCGTCAGATGGCGGACAAGGCGCCATCCATGACCTGCAGAAAATAATTAGCATTGTCCTCCGAGAACACGAGCGGCGGCCGTACCTTGAGGCAGTTGTTATTTGGGCCGCTGAAGCTGATCAGGACGTGTCGTCGGCGCATCTCATTGACGAGTTGCGCCGTTTCCTTGTCGGCTGGCTCTTTCGTCGCGCGATCACGAACCAGTTCGACGCCGGTGAACAGGCCTGAGCCGCGCACGTCGCCGATGATCTCGTGACGCTCCGCCAACTTGCGAATGCCGTCGCGCATGTAGTCGCCAGTGCAGCGCGCATTCTCCTGGAGACCTTCGTTCTCGATGACTTCGAGCACGGCTTTGCCCGCGGCGGCCGAAACGGGGTTGCCACCGAAAGTATTGAAATACCGCGACGCTTCTCCGAACGGCGCCGCGATGTCAGGACGTACGACGGCACCGGCGATCGGGTGCCCGTTGCCCATTGGTTTTCCCATGGTGACGATGTCAGGCACCACGCCGTGCCGCTGAAAGCCCCAGAAACACTCGCCGGTGCGTGCGAAACCCGCCTGCACTTCGTCGGCGATGAACAGCCCCCCGGCCGAGCGAATCAGTTCAACCGCTGGCCGCAGAAATCCCGGGGGATGCGAAAATACGCCGTCGCTTGCGAATATCGTGTCGCAGATTAGAGCGGCAGGCTTGATTCCATCCGCCTTTAGCGAATCGATTGCCGCCGCGACGCCACGAGCGAAGTTTTCGCCGAGTAAGTGCTCTTCGCTGCGATACGAGTCGGGTGCTGGCACAGTCCTGACATGCTTGCCCAGCGGCACTTTATCGCCGAGAGAGGGTGATATCTCGGCGATCGCGATCGTGCCGCCGTGATAAGCGAGTTCCGTTACGATGACACCTGTTCCGCCGGTGTACGTGCGTGCCATGCGCAAGGCCAGGTCGTTGGCTTCGCTACCGGTACACGTGAACATCGAATGCCCGATCCTGCTCGGAAACTTTGCCAGTAACATTTCCGCATAATCGAGCACCGTCTCATGCAGGTACCGCGTATGCGTATTCAGCAACGCAGCCTGGCGCGTCAATGCGTCAACGACATGCGGATGACAATGGCCGACGCAGGGTACGTTGTTGTAGACATCCAGGAACGGTTGCCCGCCTGCGTCATAGAGCCAGACGCCTTCGCCCCGCACCGGATGAAATGGCTCGTCGTAGAAAAGGCGATACGCGGGGCCCAGGAGGCGTTCCCGGCGCCGTATCAATTCCGATTCCGTCAACTTGGTCGCAGCCGTTGCCATGCATAGATTCCTTCAACTACAGACCGCGCAGATGCGCTCGATACCGACGTCGTGACCCGTGCGCGCGAAATAGCGCAGATTGCGCCAGGCCGCCGGATTGTTTCTCAGAATGTAGGCGCTGTTGTCAGGGTAGCGCGCCGCCCGCCATCCGGTAATTAGCACCGTCATCAGGAGCCTGGTTGCGATCAGGTCGAACAGCAGTTGCGTCTCCATGGGCTCCAACGCGGTCGTCCGATGATATGCGCCGATGAACGTCAATGCGCAGCCGAGAGGATCGTCGTCAGCCGGCAGCTGGTATGCAGCGGCCACCGCGACGTCGCAGATCAACGGAGTGCGTACCATGTCGCCGAAATCGATGATTCCGGTCACGCGTTCGGTGTGGTGTTCTTCGACGAGCACGTTGTAAAAGTTCAGGTCGTTGTGCACGACTTGAGAGCGCAACTGACCAAGCTGCGGGCGCACATATTCCTCGAAGCGTTCGAAAAACTGCCTGGCGAGCCGTTGGTCGGCCGGCTCCTCGACATACTCGAGGAGATTGCTTAATGATGATGTGTTCTTGAGATCCCACATCAATTCATGATCTGCCGCCGGATGGTCGAAGTCGCGCAGCGCGGCTCCGAGTCTCGCCAGTGCCATGCCGAGATTGGATCGCAGTTTAGTCGGCACGTCTTCGACCGTGTTAAGTGGCACGCCGGGCATGTAAGTCATGAGCCGAACCACCCGCGCAGGCTCGCCCCGTTGCTCCAGCAGCGGCTCGAAGTCGCCGCCGGCCGCCGGCAGCACTCTAGGCACGGGCAGTGCCGGATTCGTCAGGGCGATGTGTCGCAGCGCCTCCGTCTGGAAGTTTGTGACAGTTCGCTCTTCGGCCGGATTGCTGATCTTCAGCAGGTATGCGTCGCCACTAGTCGCCGATACCCTGAAATTCTGATCCCGCTCGCTCGTCAGCGGTTCGGCAGTACCTTCGATGGCGAAAAAATCGCGGGCGATGAGCGCGGCCTGTTCGACCGTCACCGGCGAAAACGCCGTCGTCAATACATCGGCCGACGTAGTTTCGGTCATACCTTGATCCACGCGGCCTTCGTCTTCAGGTATTGCTCGAACTGCTCCCGACCCATGTCTTTGCCGTGGCCCGAGTTCTTGAAGCCGCCGAAGGGCATGACGCTGTCGATCAGGTCGTGCGTATTGACCCAGACTGTGCCCGCATCGAGTCTATTTAGGACACGCATGGCCCGCGAGACGTCCTTCGTCCAGACGCTGGCCGCAAGGCCGTACTCGTTGTCGTTCGCCAGCGCCAGCGCCTCTTCCTCGGAGTCGAACGGCAAAGCCACGATGACCGGACCGAAGATCTCTTCCTGCACGATGCGCAGGCTATTGTCGTCGACGGCCAGCACAGTCGGCTGGATAAAGTAGCCATCACGATCGGGCGCTTCGCCGCCGCAGACCACCTCGGCACCTTCGTCATCCGCGATGCGCAGATAGTCCTGGATACTCCGATGCTGTTCCGCGGAAATCACCGGGCCCATATCGCAATCCGGCGCCAGCCCCGGTGCGAGCTTCATGGACCCGGCTACCTTCGCGATCGCAGCGAGGCCTTCCCTGAATACATTGCGCTCGATATATACGCGCGAGCCGGCGCTGCAAACCTGTCCGGCATTGAAGAACACGCTCCAGCGTGTGGACTCGGCCATGGCCTCGAGATCTGCATCGGCGAATACGACCATCGGCGACTTGCCGCCGAGTTCCAGTGTGGCGGTCGACAGTGAGCCGCCCGCTGCCTTTCCGACCTTGCGGCCAACCGGAGTCGAGCCCGTGAACGAGACCTTATCGACGTCGCGATGCCGGGCAAGATGATTGCCGACGCGGGTGCCGCTCCCGGTGACGATATTCAGCACACCGGCCGGTAGTCCTGCTTCGTCGCACAGGTGAGCGAAATACAGCATCGACAGGGACGTTTGATGCGCAGGTTTCAGCACGATGGTGCAGCCGGCTGCGAGCGCCGCTGAGATCTTCCACATGGCCATGTTAAATGGCCAGTTCCACGGCACGATGGCCCCGACGACGCCGACGGGTTCTCTCAGGGTGAACGCGACGTGTTCGCCAGGCGCGGAAACGTCGCGCGTCGCGCCCTCGATGCGGGTGGCGTAGCCGGCCATGAATCGCAACAAGTCGGCGCCGCCGAGAACATCCATTTCGATGCATGGTCCGAGCGCCTTGCCGTTGTCGATGGTTTCGATCTGGCCGATGATCTCTGCGTTATCCTCGATCAGATCGGCAAGCTTAAGCAGCAGTCGTTGCCGATCGTTCGGCTTCATCGCGCGCCACGCATCGCCCCGCAGCGCACGGTTGGCTGCGGCTACGGCTGCATCGACGTCCGCTTCGGTTGCCGCCGGTATATGCGTTAGCAGCGTTTCGGTTGATGGCTCGAAAACTTCCATCTGTTCACGGTCGCCGCCCGGGACGAAGCGCCCGTCGATATACATCCTCTGTTCCTGGGCGAGAAATTCGCGTACTTCATCGCGTACGCCATATTCATCGAGCATGCGGGTTATCGATTCGTGCATGGGGTCAAATCCTGCGGCTCTTCCTAGATATGCAACGCCTGTCCTTCCGCATCGAGAATGGCCTCGTGCATCATTTCCGACAGCGTCGGATGCGGAAACACAGTTTCTTTCAGTTCTTCGTTGGTGGCTTCCAATGTCCGGGCAACGACATAGCCCTGAATCAATTCGGTGACCTCCGCGCCGATCATGTGCGCGCCGAGCAACTCGCCCGTGGACGCGTCGATCACCGTCTTGATCAGGCCTTCGCTGTCGCCGAGTGCGAGCGCCTTGCCATTCGCGCTGAACGGGAACCGGCCGACACTGATCTCGTGACCTTGGTCTTTGGCCTGGGCTTCTGTCAGCCCGACGCTCGCGACCTGCGGTGACGAATAGGTGCAGCCCGGTACGTTTTGTGTGTCGAGCGGGTGCGTCGTTGAGCTGCCGGCGATGCGTTCGGCGACCACTACGCCTTCGTGACTCGCCTTGTGGGCGAGCCATGGCGGTCCAACGAGATCGCCGATCGCATAAACGTTGGGGGCGCCGGTCTCGCACCATTCGTTGACGATGATATGTCCGCCTTTGACCCTGATGCCCGCGGCTTCCAGCCCGAGATTCTCGGTATTGCCGACGATGCCCAATGCCAGTATCGCGCGGTCGGATTCGAGCGACTCGTCACCTCCCGCCGCCGTCCTGATGGCGGCCGTCAGCGCCTCGCCGTTTCGCTCGAGGCTCTCGACCTGCGCGCCCGTCAGGACGCGAATGCCCTGCTGTTCGAATGCCTTGCGCGCGAGCGCGGATATTTCTTCATCCTCCGCGGGCAGAATTCGGTCAACGATCTCGACCACGGTGACTTCCGCGCCGAGCGTACGGAAGAAGCTGGCAAATTCGATACCGATCGCGCCGGAGCCCACGACCAACAGGGACTTTGGCACTTCGGTGGGCAACAGGGCTTCGCGGTAGGTCCAGATCCGGTCGCCGTCGGGCTCGAGCCCGGGCAAGGTGCGAGCGCGGGCGCCGGTTGCCAGAATGATGTTTCCGGCATGCAGGAACGTTTCGCGACCTTCTTCGGAGACGATGCCAACCCGCCCTTCATCGGCAAGCCGACCGCGGCCTTCGTAAACGTCGACCTTGTTCTTCTTCAACAGGTATCCGATTCCCGCCGTCAATCGTGCGGATACATCACGCGACCGTTTGACGATGGCGTCGAGGTCGAATCGCACGTTGTCCACGGACACGCCGTACTGTTCCGCGTTGCGCGCGAGGTGGTAGACCTCCGCCGATCGCAGCAGCGCCTTGGTAGGAATGCAGCCCCAATTCAGGCAGATGCCGCCGAGGTGTTCCACCTCGACAACAGCGGCGGCAAGCCCGAGCTGCGCCGCACGAATCGCCGCGACGTAGCCGCCGGGGCCGCCGCCGATCACGACGACATCGTATTGTTTATCGTTTTTGGCATTCACGTTGGCAACCTCATGCCAGTAACAGTTCCGGATTCTCCACGCTGTCATGGAACCGGGTATAGAACCGGCCGAGCGGCTCTCCGTCGAGAATCCGGTGGTCGAAGGTCAGCGACAACGGCAGCATCGTGCGAATGACGATTTCGCCGTTGCGTGCCACCGGCTTTTCTTCTGCCGTGCCCGGCTGCATGATCAGGGCCTGCCCGTTGTTCAGCACGGGAGTCGTTGCCGACCAGCCTGGCGCAAAACCAGCGGCTGACGACAGCGTGATCGTGCCGTCCGCCAGATCGTCCGGGCTCAGTGTGCCGGCGCGGGCGCGTTCCACCAAATTGCGAATCTCGAGGTCGATCTGGACCAGCCCTTTCGCTTCCACGTTGCGGACGACCGGGACGAGTAGCGAACTCGTTAGTTCATGCTCGCCCGGCACGGCGACGGCGATGCCGATGTTGACGTTGTCATAGACGATGATGTCGTCGCCCTCGATACGTGCATTCGCGATCGGCACCTCGCGCGCCGCCAGCGCGAGCGCCTTGACGAAAAACGTCAGCAGGGACACGCGCGTGCCCAGCGCCTCGCTGCGTTCCAGGAATGTTTGGCGTAGCGCGATGAGCTTCGTAATGTCGATCTCGGTTGCCTGGCTGACATGCGCTGCCGTGCTCAGCGACCATACGACATGTTCCGCGATCTTTCGGCGGGCGCCCGTGAACGGTATTCGCGCGCGTTCCGTCAGGGGACGGTCGACCGCGGGCGCCGTGACCATCACCGGCCCGACATCCTGCCGCCCGATCAGCGGCATCACGTCCCGTTTCTTTATCCGCCCGCCGGGTCCCGTACCCTGAACCCGCGCCAGATCGATGCCTTCGCGCGCGGCAATCTTCTTGGCCAGCGGCGATGCCTTGATGCGCCCGCCGGAGACCGATTCCGCGGGTTGCGATACGGTTTCGCGAGCTGGCGCCGGTGACGCGTCGGGTGCCGCCGGCTCGCCGCCGGTGTCGCCCGCCTGCAGGCTCTCCAGTTCGGCCTGATCCTCCGCCAGCATTGCGATCAGTGTCTCGGTCGGGACCGTCTCACCCGGCGGCGTTACGATGTGTAACAGGCCGGAGGCCGGGGCCTCCAGGTCATACGCGACCTTCTCGGTTTCGACCGTCAGCAGGTGGTCACCCTTAGTCACCTGTTCGCCTTCGTCGCTTTCCCACTCGACGACCGTGCCTTCATTCATCGCCATCGCGACCTTCGGCATCTTTACTTCATGAGCCATGTTGATTACCTCAGGCCAGCGTTTGCCGAATGGAGGCCTCGATCTTCTCCGGAGTCGGGCAGACCAGCGGCTCGAGTATGCCGCCTGGGATCGGCGTGTTTTCGAGTGTGACGCGGGCGACCGGCGCATCGAGCAGGTCGAAGCCATGTTCGTTGATCTGCGCGATGACTTCGGCTGCGAAGCCGCACCTGCGATAGTCTTCATCGACGACGACCAGGTGATTGGTCTTCTCCAGCGACTTCAGCAGTTTCTCGAGGTCGAACGGTTCGAACGAGCGAGGATCGTAGATCTCGACACTGATCTCTCCTTCGAGTTTCTCCGCCACCTGCAATGCGTGCTTGTATTGCAGGCCGTTCGCAAACACGGTGATGTCTGTACCCTCCCGTTTGATCTCACCTTCTCCGATTGGGATGTAGTACTCCTCCTCCGGAACCGGTCCTCGATCCATCATCTGTGCGAAGTGCCAGAAGAACACGACCGGGTTGTTGTCGCGAATCGCCGATTTCATCAGTCCCTTCGCATCATGGGGCGTCGACGGGAACACGTATTTCAGGCCGGGATGGTGGATCAGGTCGGCCTTCGGCAACAACGAGTGATCATTCGCAAGCCGCATGCCGGTGCCGACCCCGGCAGTCAGGACCAGCGGCACCGGCGTCTGGCTGCCGTGCAGGAAATATTGCTGGCCGAGTGTGACGAGGACCTCGCTGCCGGCCACGTAGGCGAAGCCGCCGAACATGAAATCGACGATCGGGCGGTAACCGACCAGCGCGGAGCCGAACGCGCAGCCGAACATACCGACTTCAGAGATCGGCGTATCGACGATCCGATCTTCGCCGAACTCGTCGACGAGATCCTTCGTGTGCGGGTAGATGCCGCCGCGAATGTCCTGGCCGACCATGTACACGGTGTCGTCCGTGTTCATTTCTTCGACGTAGGCCTCTCGGACGGCTTCGATCAGGGGTAGTTCGCGCATGAATTATGCTCCATTCGTTTCAGGGCGCATAAACCGCCGCCTCGAGGTCTTCGAGTGAGACGTCGGGTTCCGGCAATGCGTCGGCGTAGTCTTCCGCTGCGGCGACTTCCGCCTCGGCGTCTGCATGGATCGCGTCGATCTCGGTCTGGGTCAGCAGGCCGTCGGCGAGCAGGCGCTGCGTTGCGAGATGCACCGGCTCGCGTTCCATCAGCGCGTCGATCTCCTCTTGCGTTCGTTCCTTGCTGCCGCGCAGGTTCGGCGTACCGATATCGTGTTCGCGGAAGCGCAAAGTCTTGGCCTCGATCAGCGTCGGGCCGCCGCCGGTGCGCGCTCGCTCGATCGCCGGCAAGATTGCTTCGGCAACGGCGAATACATCCTGGCCGTCGACGATGGCCGAAGGCATCGAGTACGCTTTTGCCATGTCGGCGATGTCATCGGTCGGATGCATCTCGTCTGCCTCTGCGAATATCGCGAGGCCGTTGTTCTCGCAAACGAAAACGATCGGTAGCTTCCAGTTCATCGCCATCAACATGCATTCATGTGCCTTGCCCTGGCCGTAGCTGCCGTCGCCGGAGCAGTTCATGACAATCTGACCGCGACCGTTGCGTTGCGCGGCCCAGCCCAGGCCGACGACGGGCGCGAAGTTGAAGCCGATGAAACCGCTCATCAGGAACACGCCGTCTTCGGGAAAACAAAAATGAAACGAGGACCGGCCCTGGCAGCAGCCCGCAGCCTTCGCTGTGTGTTCGGCCAGGTAGTGTTTCAGATCGATGCCCTTGGACAGCATGTGCGGCTGGCCATGGGCGCGATGATGCGGATTCAGATAGTCGGTTTTGTTGAGGAAGCTGCATGCGCCGACGCCGGGCGCAATCGCGCCATCGCCCGGGTGATAGAAACCGACCAAGCGTCCATTCACCATGCGTCGAGACATCATATGGTCATAGTGATAGGAGCGCACCAGGTTACGAAACAGCTTCAGTTTTTGCTCGGTGGTTAGACTCATGTGTTGCTCCAATCCGCCACTGGATTTCATATCAGCGGCGGGGATTGTGTTTCTTCGGGTGTCGCCGTGCCGGCCGGCGCAGCGTGCTTCGCATGCAGGCGCAACGCATACGTCGCCGTAGCGAGGGCAACCAGCGCGAGGCAGCCGCTCGCGTAAAGGACGGATGAATAACCGATCGACTCCGCCAACAGCCCGCCGCTGGCGGGCGCGATCATGACGCCGAAGCCGATTGCCGGCACGGTCAGCACGACGTGTCGACCGTCCGGATCGAGAAATGCCGCGATGCTGACGGCAACAGGTAAACCCATCCCGATGCCAAACGTCAGCAGGCACGCGCCGGCCGCGAAAGCGGGCAGGGAACTCGACCATGCCAGGACGCTGGCTGCGGAAACGAAAATCAGGCAGGCGGCGGTTAGCGGCCGCTGCAGGCCGAATCGATCGCCGGCCCATGCGGATAGCAGCGAGCCCGCGACGGCCATTACCAAGGTGAAAGAAAGAATGCGGCCCGCGATGACGAGGTCGTAGCCGCCCTCGTTCGCCAGTCGCTCCAGGAATGCCCAGACCATCGTTGCGGCGGTCATAAAAAGTAGCACGCAACCCAGGCCGAACCATATCGCGTGGCCGGGGCTTTTCTGCTGCAGGCCGGACTCGTCACCCGTCGCGGCGGAGCGGGCGGATCCCGCCGGCGTTTTCCACAGCAGCGGGGCGAGTAACAGCGTGGCCGCAACGATCGCGATCAACATGCCGGCGAAACCCCAGGCTTCGACGGCGCCAGGTATCAGTAGCATGAGGGTGGCGCCCAGGCCCGCTTCCGCGGCTATTTTGGCGCCATACCAGCGTGCGGGGTCGCCGGTCTCGGCGAGTATCGTTGTACCGATACCGTACAGAATGCTGAAAGCTCCACCGGATATCGCTGTACACAACAGCGTGAAACCGAACGTCGGCGTCGCGCCCGTCAGTGCGAGCGCAGCGATGGCTGTTACGAGAGCGAGCAATGTGGCGACGCGCCAGCTGCAGCTGCGAATCCAGAAAAAAGCGGAAATCGTCGCGCCGGTGAAACCGACGTAAAAAGCAGAACCAAGCAGCCCGGAACGCGCGTCATTCAATCCGCGGAAGTCCTGGGATACGCCGATAAACAGCGGTAGCACGTTGTAGAGTATGGCGCCGATGGCCGACAACGCGATGGCGGCAGTGATGATGCCTTTGTTATCGAACGGATTTTGGGTTGCTTCAACCATGGGCCCTGCGTTGTTGTTGAATACTTCGTGCCCGTGTTGTCGGGTCTATCCTACACGTCTGCCGCCCGGTACTCGGTCGTCGACAACGAACGGGGCCGGTCGGACGTGGACCGGCCCCGTTGCAACGATCAGAACAGGTAGTTGACGGTCAGGCCGTACTGGGCCGGCGCGCCGGCCAGCTTGCCGACGGCGCCGATCGGGTCGAACACGTCGAATGCCTCGACGAAGTATTCTTCGTCGGTGATGTTCGTTCCCCACAGCGCG
>JBLYYV010000002.1:0-2931 GCA_048550095.1 Gammaproteobacteria bacterium | reverse complement strand
TCTGTGTGTGGCCTACACGATGCTGCGGGATTTCAGCAAGGCGTCCGAATACTGCGAGGCTTCGGTCGAGTCGGGATGGTCCCGCGGTATCGCGTTCAACAACCGTGGCGTCATGAAGGCCGCTCGCGGCGACTACGAAGGCGCGCAACGCGATTTCCAATCGGCGATTGAAGGACGCGGTGCGGACAACGTCGCGCGGCGAAACCTCGAGCGGGCGCGAACGACTCTCATTGCACAGCGGTCGAAAGAAGTCACCCCCGATGGTTTCGACGGCGAGCTGGTTGCAGCAAAAACAACGAGTTCGCAGCAATGAGTCATCTGTCTGGCCGGTCCGATGTTTGCCAGGCGAAATGCCCCATTTGATCGGGCGAGGATCGGTCAGACAGACCTTTGCGGCCGCGACAGCGGCCGCCGTTCGATTGGCTGGTTCAGACCAGCGCGGGACGCGCGACCTGGGCGTCGAGCAGACTGGCGACTTCGCGCATCGAGTCGCTTTGCGTCTCCAGCGACTGCTTCGCGAGCCAACGATTGATCGCCTCGAGTTCTTCAGTCATCAGGAACGCCTTGGGCTCTTTCCAGCCGACGAACGAAGTGCAACTCTCCAGGCTGACGACCATTGGCAGGTTTTCTTCCGAAGGTTGGATCAGGCAGTCCGAAATTACGATCACCGGCAAGACGATCACCTTGGTGCCGATCCCCTCTTTCAGCGCCCGCGACAGCGCGCCAATATTCTTCCGATACGGACCCAGGTCGAAACGAACGTCGTTCGGCTGGAACAGTAAGTCCCCGTTGAACAACGCGACGGTCTCGATGTCATCATCCGGCGGCGGGAACAGATGCAGCGAATAGACACCATTGGGACCGACGACGACGTTGTCGATGATCGCATCGCCGACCGGCACGGAGTGATAGACGCGATTGCCGCGCAGCTGGGCCTCGGCGAGGCGCTGCGCCATCGCTATGTGCTTTTCGAGCAGGTTTGACAACCGCAGGCGGTAACGCGTCAGCTGCACGATTTTGGCCACGCCGAAACCCTGCAACGCTGTCGCGGCCAGGGCGATCAGCCCGAACACCCACATCGGCTGCTCCGGCCACCAGCCGAGGCGGCCGAAGGCCGTCAACATCAGCATTGAGACCCCGAACAACAAAGCCGCCGTTCGAAACTGATCGGAGCGTCGGCCGGTGATCTTAAGCGCCTGGTGGATGACTTCGCCGGGACGACAGCTCGCGGGCCGCGTGGGACGAAACCGACGCAAAACTGCGTTTCCATACACGACCGCCCAGCACAGCAACAGGTAAACGACCGCGACAGACAGCGCGATCGACGTGAATACGGCATAGGCCGGCAGGAAAGACAGATCCATGCGGCCCAGACTAGGCCACGCCGGCGCGCACAACCATGATGGGCATCACAGTCCGATTATGTTGTCATGAAGCCAGGAGGGCTTTTGCCATGAAAACCAAACGCGTAGACGTCGCCATTATTGGCGCCGGCACGGCGGGCATGAACGCCCGACGTGCGGTCGAGAAAGCCGGCGGGCGCCCGCTGATGATCGAAGCCGATCAATACGGCACGATGTGCGCCCGCGTCGGCTGCATGCCATCGAAGCTCCTGATTGCTGCCGCAGACGCCGCGCACGAAGTCGCAGCTGCCGGGGCATTTGGTATAGACGTGCCGGACGGCTGGCGGGTCGATGGACGTGCGGTCATGAAACGGGTGCGCCGGCTCCGCGACCGCTTCGTCGGCGGCGTCATCCGGCAGATCGAGGCACTGCCGGAAGACCAACTGTTGCGCGGCCACGCTCGATTCACGGGCCCGACAACACTGAATGTCGGCGACCATACGCTCGTCGAAGCCGGGGCCGTCGTCATCGCAACCGGCAGCGTTCCACACATACCTCCGCCGTTCGACGCGATTCGCGAACGCGTCATGATCAACGACGACGTCTTCGAGCTCGACGACCTGCCGGCCAGCATCGCCGTGATCGGCACCGGCATCATAGGGCTCGAGATCGGCCAGGCAATGCATCGACTTGGAGTCCGCACGACGCTGTTTGCGCGCTCGGACCGGCTTGGGCCGTTCACGGATCCCGAGGTGCGCGCGGTCGCGAACGAAATTCTTCAAGACGAGCTGGACCTCCGCCTGAACACGAAGATCACGGCGGCCGAACCCGTCGATGCAGGCGTACGAATACATTTCGTCGAGAGCGATGGAACAGCTCAGGAGGAAACTTTCGAGCGGGTCCTGGTCGCGACCGGCCGCATTCCAAATGTTTTCGAGGTCGATCTGCAAGCGACAGGGCTCCCGGTGGACGATCGCGGACTGCCGGCCTGGGACCCCGAGACCACTCAATGTGGCGACGCGCCGATCTTTATCGCGGGCGATGCGAGCGGACACATCGAGCTGCTTCATGAAGCCTCCGATGAAGGCCGCATTGCCGGGGCGAACGCGCTCGCATACCCCGACGTCGAGTCGCACGTGCGACGCGCGCCGCTCGCGATCGCATTCACCGACCCGCAGATTGCACTGGTCGGCCGGCATCATGAGCAACTGAATCCTGATGCGGTCGAGATCGGCCAAGTCTCGTTCGCGCGGCAGGGACGCGCAACCGTCATGGACCGTGCCGCGGGCCTGCTGCGTGTTTATGGCGACCGGGAGAGCTGCGCCATAATCGGCGCCGAGTTTTTCGGGCCGCGAGCAGAGCACATGGCGCACCTGCTGGCGTGGATCGTGCAGGAAGGCTTGCCGGTCTCGAAGGTACTCGAGATGCCGGTCTACCACCCGGTGCTGGAGGAAGGGATGCGCACCGCACTGCGTGACCTCGCACGCAAGTTGAAGCTGGCGGGGCAATGCCGACCGGAGGATTTCGCGGCCGCGGCGGGAAGCTGATACAAAAGAAAAAGCCCCTCGAAAGGGGCCTTTTCCATACG
>JBLYYV010000001.1:0-7953 GCA_048550095.1 Gammaproteobacteria bacterium | reverse complement strand
TCGACAATGCATTGACGACCGATACGCCTACACCATGCAGGCCGCCTGAGTACTGGTAATTCTTGCCGGAGAACTTGCCGCCGGCATGCAGCCGGGTCAGGATCAGCTCGACGCCGGGAATCTTCTCTTTCGGATGCTTGTCGACGGGCATCCCGCGGCCATCGTCGCTGACCTCGAGTGAACCATCGCGATACAGCTTCACGTCGATACGCTTGCAGTGGCCCGAGATCGCCTCGTCGACACTGTTATCGACGACCTCGTGGGCCAGGTGATTCGGCCGGCTCGTATCGGTGTACATGCCGGGCCGGCGACGAACGGGATCCAACCCGCTCAGTACCTCGATATCGGAGGCATCGTAGGACTTGCTCATCCAGACTTCTCTATATGACTTGCGCTGACAACAACTGCGCGAAGGAAGTCACGGGCTCGATAAGCAACACCCGATTCACGCGGCCCCCACCGGCCGACGCGACAACAACCTGGGTGCAACACTCAACCCGCGACACGCACAATGCGTGAATGGTAAGGCAACGCGAGCGCTTAGGCGAGATCTGTGATCAATGACTCCCGCATGGGCTCCGACATCGACGCCTCGACCACATATTCCGGGTGATCGATTCCGGCGTCCAGGGATGCGCCGTGCTTCACGGCGTCCCGCATCGCGGTCGTCAGTTCGAAACGGAGAAAGTGCACCGATGAGGTCTTGCTCTCCGTCGCACGATCCAGGTCCTCGTCGGCGATCGCGAAGACGGGGTCGTAGCCATCGACCTTGATCCAGACGCGATCCTCGATACCGATCAGCCGCTCGAGCGCGACGCGGCGCTCGCCGGGATCCGTATACTGGATCATCATCGTCGCTTTCCAGTTGGAGCCGTCCGGAATCAACGGGTTGTAGGCGTCGAGCTCCTCAAGGATTCCCGCCTCCTCGAAAATGCGCTCGATGCGCAACATCTCCTGAACCTGGTACTTGATCGTCGTGCGATCTTCGAACAACAACAAGACATGCTCGCCGAGCATCAGCCGGCGGTGCTGTTTGTGCGCCATGACGCTGGCGCGATTCTCGTCACGCACCTTTGCGTAGGCTTCGAGTGAATACAGGTCTTCCGGCACCAGCTTGTTCATGGCTCAGATCCCATAGGCCTTGCGCAGCAGCGTCATCGGATGCTCTGCGGTGACACCGTCGACTCCGCCGGCGATCTGCTCACCGGCCATCGGGCAATCGCTCGTGAACGCATCCGCGCCGGACTGCTCTACCCGGCGCATGACAGGGCGAGCGATCTTGACCGATGTTTCGCGGAATTTCGTCTTGACCCCGTAAGTTCCATCGTGGCCCGAGCAGCGCTCGATCGCGGTGACTTCCGTTTCGGGCACGAGCTCGAGCATCGATTTCGTCTTCAGGCCGATATTCTGGACGCGCAGGTGACAGGGCACCTGGTAAGTAACCTTACCCAACTGCTGCTCGAACTCGGTCCTCAGGACGCCCGCCTTGTGACGACGGTGTAAATAATCAAACGGATCAAAAAACGCAGCGGCCACGGCCTGGACGTCTGCATCATCCGGGAACAGCAGCGGCAATTCCTGCTTGAACATCAACACGCATGACGGCACCGGGGCGACGATGTCGAAACCCTGCTGCACCCAGCGCAGCAACTCGGGAATATTCGCGTCCTTCGCCCTGGCGACGGACTCGAGATCGCCCAGCTCCAGCTTCGGCATGCCGCAACACCGCTCGGCACGCGTGACCGCGAGGTCGATATCGTTGTGCCGATAAACCGCCGCAAGGTCTTCACAGACCTCCGGCACGTTGCGGTCGCCGTAACAGGTTGTATAGAGGACCACGCGTCCGGTCGTGCCGCCGGCCGGCTTTGCGGCAACGCTCTCCGACCCCGTCCCGGACAACCGTTTGTGCGCGGTCTTGCTGTGGTACGTCGGAATGGGGGCATCCCTTGCGACGCCCAGCGTTTTTTCCAGGATCGACCGCCCGGCACCACTACGATTCACGGCATTCACCACGCTCGAGACGACGGGAATTCCAGCCAGCTGCCCCACACGATCCGTGCTCGACAACACGCGCTCCTGCAGGGTCGCACCCTGATCTTTAAAGCGCTTCGCCTTCGCCCGCAACATCAGGTGCGGAAAATCGACGTTCCACTCGTGTGGCGGCACATAGGGACACTTGGACATGTAACACATGTCGCACAGATAACAATGATCGACGACGTCCCAGTAGACCTTCTTCGGGACCGTATCCAGCTCGCCGGACTCTGACTCGTCGACCGCATCGAACAACGTCGGAAACGAGTTGCACAGGTTGAAGCAACGTCGACACCCGTGACAGATATCGAAGACCCGCTCCATCTCGTCGAACAGCGCCTTCTCGTCGTAAAACTCGTCGGATCGCCAGTCGATCGGATGCCGGGTCGGCGCCTCGAGACTACCTTCGCGCGGTTTGTCGTCAGTCATGTCGTTCGATCCTGTTGCCGAGAGATTTACGCTTATGCGAATGGGTCGATCGCGCGGCGCGGCTTGCCCGGGTTGCCACGAATCGAGCTGAGCGGGTGCAGGGAGTCTTCGCAGCGAGCGGCGTTGGCGCCGAGCGAAGCACGACGCGGGAGCGAGGCGGAACCGCTCCGCAGGCGGCCAGGGATGGCCGCCGGAGGTTTAGCGAGTCGTGAAGACTCCCTGCACCCGCTCAGCGGCCAACCGGCGCAGATCGCCTAGTCGTCGAGGTTATCCAGCGCCTTCTGGAACCGATTCGCATGCGACCGCTCGGCCTTGCCCAGCGTCTCGAACCAGTCTGCGATTTCGTCGAAGCCTTCGTCGCGTGCGGTTTTCGCCATACCCGGATACATGTCGGTGTACTCGTGCGTCTCGCCAGCGATGGCGGCCTTCAGATTGTCACCCGTCGCGCCGATCGGCAGGCCCGTGGCCGGATCTCCGGTCTCTTCCAGGTACTCGAGGTGACCGTGCGCATGACCGGTCTCGCCCTCGGCGGTTGAACGGAACACGGTGGCCACATCGTTATAACCTTCGACGTCGGCTTTGGCCGCGAAATACAGATAGCGGCGATTCGCCTGCGATTCGCCGGCGAATGCGTCTTTCAGGTTTTGTTCGGTCGAGCTTCCTTTGAGATCCACTTTTGTTCTCCTTGGTATGGGGCTATGTAATGCGGCCGAAAGGCCGTATTTAGACTTTGTCTAAGAAATATAGTGACGGCAGTAAACAGTGTCAACCGCGACCACCGCCAACGCACAATCATGCCACATGATTGACCGCGCGACCGGCGCTATGACAGGCTTGCCGTCGGCAACGATTCGATAGGAACACGACGTGACCGCAGCAAAAAAACCACCCAACCTCGAGAAAGCCATGGGCGAACTCGAGCAGATTGTCGAACAACTGGAAGGCGGCGAGCTCACGCTGGAAAAATCGCTGGCACAGTTCGAGAAAGGCGTAAAACTCAGCCGTGAATGCCAGAAATCGTTGACGGAAGCCGAGCAGAAAGTGCAGATCCTGCTCGGCGACGAGCTACAGAGCTTCGAAGAAAAGGACGACTAGTTTTCCTGAACGCCCTGCAAACGCAGAATCAGGGAACGCAGAAAGACCTTGTTGAACCGGAGCTGACACTCCGTGGAAACCTGTTCCAGCAGCGTCGAGCTGACGCTCAACACCGTGGCGGGGCCGTTGGCCTTAACGGTCGAGGTCAGCTTCGAGTCCGAGATGTAGCTCGCCTCGCCGAAACAGTCACTCGCTTCGAAACTGCCGACGACGCTGCCGTTGGCCTCGATATCTACGCTACCCTGAACGATCACGTAAAAGCGGTCCTCGATCTCTCCTTCGCGGACGATCGCGTCGTTGTCACCGTACTCATTCCAGTCGCTGGCGCGCAGTAGCTCCCAGATTTCGTTCTGGGAAAAGTCATGAAAAAATCGCAGCCGCCTCAGGATGTCGAAGTGTTCCTGGCGATCGATGCCCTGCACCTGCTCACGCAAGCCCTGGAACACACGCGTCAGACAACCTGCCAGCTCGCCGCCATCGGCATGCCGATGCTCGGGTTCCTTCTGCAGCGCGACCGTCACGATGTCTTCGAGCTCCTCGGGCACATCGGCACGCAGCGTATGAATCGGCGCCGCCGTCGCGTAAATGATCTGGTTCAGCAGGCGCGTCAGTGTGCTCGCGCGGAAGGGACGAAACCCGGTCAGGAGTTCATACATCACTGCGCCCAGGGAATACAGGTCAGAAGACTGGGAGATTTCTGCCGACTTGATCTGTTCGGGTGACATGTAGCTCGGCGACCCGGCGATGCCCTCGATTCGCGAGATATCGGCATCTTTCAGAATCGCGATGCCATAGTCGATAATGCGGACATCGTTGTCCGTGGTGAGCATGATGTTGCTCGGTTTGATGTCGCGGTGGATCACGCCGCGCTTGTGCGCATAGTGCAACGCCTTCGCGCACTTGTAGACGATCTTGACGACGTCGTCGATGCGCAACAGGTTGTCGGGCCGACAATAGACCTCGAGCGTCCGTGCGCCCTGAATATGCTCCATGACGACGTAGTACTGCCCCTTCTCTTCGCCGGCGTCGAATATCGGCAGAATGTTCGGATGCTGCAGCATCCCGACCATATGAGCTTCGTTGAAAAACATCTTGCGCGCGATCTTCGCGCGCTGCGGGTCGTCGTCTTCCTCGACGTCGTAAACTTTGATGGCAACATCGCGCCCGAAATAGGGATCGTGCGACAGGTACACCGACCCGGTGCTGCCGGACCCGATCTCGTTAATACTGTCGTACTTGCCGATCTTGTCAGGGCAGTGTTTGGTGCGGGAACTGGTAGTTGCTGGCGCGGCCATCTTAACGTTCGTCGAACCTTTTTTTGCTAATTGACCGTGACAAAACTCTGCAACGTAAAAACCACAGCGGCGGCATAGACAGCCGCCAGCACGTCATCGAGCATAATCCCGAGGCCCCCCGATAGACTGTGATCCAGGTCCCGAATCGGCCATGGCTTCCAGATGTCGAACAGGCGGAAACACAGGAATGCGACCCCGATCCACAGCGGCTCGGGCCGTGTCACAACCAGGGTAAGCAGCATGCCAACGACCTCGTCGAGCACGATGCCGCCGTGGTCGTGGACCCCGATCCGCCGGGCGCTCTCACCACAGATCCAGATGCCGACGATCAACAGCGCGGCGGTGAACGCGACCAGCCACAACGTGTCGACCGGCGCGACCAGCCAGAATACGAGCGCGGTGGCGAGGGAGCCCCAGGTGCCCGGCGCCTTCGGCAATAACCCGGTGCCGAGCCCGAATGCGAGCCAATGGACCGGATCGCGCATGACGATACGGGCGAGGTCGTCGTGATCGTCTTGACTCATGATGCGCCCCCGTCGAAATGGCGGAAAGAGTTGTCGCTGACGTCGAACGCGCAACCATTCTCCGACCAGCTGGCATCATCGCCGGCAACCGTAGTGCCGATCCGCGAGATACCGCAGGACCAGTTCGACGCCGCTTTGCGCAACCCCTCCTCGGCCCCGCGAGGAACGGTAAAGCACAACTCGTAGTCATCGCCGCCCGATAATGCGAAGTCCGTCGCGCGCGCCCCGCCGAAGCATTCGATTGCAGCGGGATCCAGTGGCAACGATTCGACCGTCAATTCGGCGCCAACGCCGCTCGCCCGCAACACGCGGGAGAGGTCCACGTTTAATCCGTCGGACAGGTCGATCATCGCACTGGCGACGCCGCTGAGCGCGCGACCTTCATCGACGCGCGGTTCGGGATACAGGAATCGCCGGACGAGATCACGTTGCGAGCGTGACGCGTCGTCGTTCGCAGCCTGCAACAGCGCGAGCCCCGCGGCTGCAGCGCCCACGCGCCCGGTCACATAGATGCCCTGGCCCGCGGCAGCGCCGCCTCGCAGGACCGCCGTGCCCGGAGCAACCCGGCCGTGAATCGTCACCGTGACCGACAATGGCCCCCGCGTCGTGTCGCCGCCGACCAACGCGACTTTATGCGCATTCGCCAGGGCCATGAACCCGCTGGAGAACGCGTCGACCCAGTCGGCAGAACCCTCCGGAAGCGTCAGCGCGAGTGTGCACCACAAAGGCTCGGCGCCCATTGCGGCGACATCACTCAGATTGACCGCGAGGCAGCGGTGGCCGAGCGCATGCGCCGGCGTATCGGCGGGAAAGTGCGTGCCCGCGACAAGCGTATCCGTCGCGACGACCAGTTCCGATCCGGCATCGATGCGAGTGACGGCCGCATCGTCACCGATCCCGACACGCACATCCTCGCGATCGAGCATCGTCTCCGCGACGCGGCTTGCGAAGTAGCGGTCGATCAGCGCGAACTCATCCATCGCGATCGATCTCAGCGCAGGTCTTTGGCTGCGCCGTCCAGTATGGCGTTGACGTAACGATGGCTGTCCTCGGCGCCGAACTCCTTCGCGAGTTCGACGGCCTCATTGATCACGACCCGGGTCGGAACGTCGGGATACGAGCGCAGTTCCGCGACGCCGATCCACAATATCGCGCGCTCGACCGGATCAATTTGCGAGACGGGCCGGTCCGCGAATGCATCGATGCGCTCGTCCAGTGCGGCCGGGTCCTGCACGACCTCGTCGAGCAGCGCGTAGAAATAGTCGCCATCGGCCTTCGAGAAATCGTTCGACGCTGAGAACTGATTACGCAACGCAGACACGTCGCTTGCGGTGATCTGATGCTGATACAAGGCTTGCACCAGCAAACGCCGGGCCCCGTGTCGCGCCCCCGTAGTCATCGCCAAAACGCTCCGATCAACCGATCTGCCGCAGCAAGCTGACCATCTCGATGGTCGTCAGCGCGGCGTCGACACCCTTGTTGCCGGCTTTGGTGCCGGACCGCTCCAGGGCCTGCTCGATGTTCTCGGTCGTCAGGACGCCGAAGCCGATCGGTATGTCATGCTCGAGGCTGACCCGGGTCAGGCCGCTAGCGCACTCGCTGCAGACGTAATCAAAATGTGGCGTCGCGCCGCGAATCACGGTGCCGAGCGCGATGATGCCGTCGTATTGACGCGTCTTGGCGACACGCTGCGCCGCGAGCGGCAGCTCGACGGCACCAGGCACCCGGACGATTCCGATCTGGGTCTCGTCCGCGCCATGCCGCTTGAGGGCATCGACCGCTCCCTGCACGAGCCGGTCGACGATCGTCTCATTGAAGCGAGCGGCGATGATGCAGAAGCGTTCATCTCGAACGACCAGCTGGCCTTCAGTGGATTTCATATCGTCTCTTGTTCTTTGTAAATTAGTCGTCGGTCGTGGGCTATTCGTCGCAACACTGGCTCAGCTGATCGCGTCGACGTACTCGACGACTTCCAGGCCGAATCCCGAGATTCCGTGCATCTGCTTCGGCGCGCTCAGTACCCGCATGCGCTTGACGCCAAGTTTGCGCAGAATCTGTGCGCCGGTGCCATAGGTGCGCAGCGTCGTGGCCTCCTTGCCCGGGAGATCCCGGACATTCGAGTCCTGCAGGGCGCGGATCTGCGCTACGAGCTGTCGCGGAGACTCATCGTAACGAAGAATGACGACAACGCCATGGCCGGCATCCGCAATATGCTTCATCGCCGAGCGCAACGGCCATCCGAGAGTCTGCGAGTCGATACCAATGACATCGCCCAGCGTATCCTGCATGTGCACCCGCACGAGGGCCGGCTCGGCGGTATCGAGATCGCCCCTGACCAACGCGAGATGCACATTGCGACTGACATGGTCCTCGAAACACACCAGGCGAAATTCGCCGAACTCCGTCTCCACTGTTTGCTCGGAAATCTGTTCGACGGACTCTTCGTTCTCGAGGCGATACCGAATCAGATCGGCGATGCTGCCCATCTTCAGCCCGTGCTCGCGGGCAAAGATCTCGAGCTGGGGTCGCCGCGCCATCGTGCCGTCTTCGTTCAGGATCTCGACGATCATCGCGGC